>JBCCBL010000225.1:0-5005 GCA_039034055.1 Verrucomicrobiota bacterium
AGTCTCGGGTATGGACCCAGGGAATGGCTGATTGGGAGGATCATGAGAAAGTCTTTGCCGAGGCGCTGGGTAATTGTCCGGCCTGTGGCGAACCGGCGACTCCGGATATCTTGATTCCAGCGGGAGACACCACTTTGTGTACGAAGTGCCGTGATACCTATGCTCAGCGATTACGTGAGGGAGTATCGACAAACCTGATGCCTGGGAATCGAGGAACTGGAGGCTTGCTCTCGGCCTCCGAATTGCGGGCAAATGCGCGTCAGGCGCTCACGGGTTGTTGGGGAATTGGCGCTGCGGCAACAATAGCTTATGGATTGATTTCTATTGCTATTTCGTTCCTCCCGATTGTTGGGATCATCGTACAATACCTTATCGCAGGTCCCATGTCGGTAGGGATGAGTCGTTTATTTATTAATATAAAGCGTGATGAAAGTCCGGAGCTGGGAGATATGTTTAAAGGGTTTACGCGGTTTTTACCGAGTGTCGGAGCCTACTTTGTATTGGCAATTATTGCTTTAATTGCTGTAATTGCTGCAGCGCTCCCCGGTGGGATTTTTCTGGGAATCGTTCTTGTTCCTATTCTGCAAGCTGGAGGTTCTCCTGAGAACGACCCCTTAGTAATCGTGGCTTCTCTCGCTACGATCATTCCGGTGATCATGGCTTCAACGTACGTAAATTTAAGATACGGAATGGTGTATTTTATTATTGCAGACGAGGAGAAGGATTTGGGAGTGTTTGACTCCTTTAAAGAAAGCTCCAACTTGATGAAGGGTCGGATTTTGAAACTCCTATGGTTAGGACTGACCTTCATCGGTTGGTTTCTTTTGAGTGTCTTGACCCTCGGTATCGGGTTCCTTTGGCTGTCCCCTTATTTTATGACCTCGGTAGCGGCCTTTTATGATGATATTCACGAGTCAGCCTAAGGTAGAGCCAGATTTCTCCCGTGCCTTTTGAACTCAGATCACTTTCCAGCTCCACGCTCACTGCGATTCCGTACAAGCAAGCGGAGGATTCGGTTCAAATTGGGGATCGAGGATATCCCCATTTTATAAAGATGTTCCCGGCAATCGTTCGTGAGGCAAACGTTCAGACTCCTCAGAAAGGGGTATTGGGGGATGCTGGGGCTACCTGTTTTTATCATAAAGATACTCCAGCGACGGCGATTTGCGAGATAAGCGGGCGTATGATATGTGACCTGTGCAAGACGGAGTGGGAAGGCAAAATTGTGAGCATTCAAAGCCTTCAAGAAATGCTCTCGAGTGAAAAAAAGCCTGCAAACGGTGCGTTTCGCTGGGACCGCCTGATGGCATATCTCTTATTCGTTCCAGTCGTTTTTATCTTCACGATTTTTCTTACAATTGTCACCGCGCCGATTACTGCACTTATGGGTTTGGTTCTGCTGGTGAGGCCTCCCCGGGCCTCCCCGGTTCCAGTTGCTCGAGGGCGTTATGCGATGTATTCGGTGCTGTCCTTAATAGTGTGTGCCTTCTGGGTCCTCTTTGTGTTAGAGTGGGTCGGTTAGTATGGTGGAGATTGGGCAAAATTATGAGCGTTTGACGAGTGATAGCCTTTTTCAGGTACAATCAAGCTATCTAGGCAGCGATCATCTCTTAATCATCAACGGAGATCTGCGTGAGAAGTATCGTAAAATATATTACAAGGATATTGAAGCCCTACTATACCAACCCAATGCCCAATCTAAGATGATTGCGGCATTTTGTGGAGTGCTCGGCTTGATTGTATTGATCCTGGCGGTCTCTTCGACTCTTGAGTTTGGGTTTACCGGGGTGAGGGTCTTTCTGTGGGGACTCCTGTGCTTCTTAGTTCTGGCATTTTTCTGGCTTTTGAGAGGCGGGGGATCGGTTGTATTTGGGGTGCAATCCGCAGTTCAGACAGTGCGAATTGTTGGAGTGAATACGCGGAGCAGAGCGCAGCGTGCAGTGGAACGGATATCGGCTCGGGTTATTGAATTTCAAGGTAGCTTACTTCCAGAGGATTTGTCAGCGGCTGCTGCTAAGAGGAAAGGGGTGAAGGCGGATGTCGTTCGTGAAGAATCGCTTTCGAGAGGATCGCCTTCCCTGAAGTCCGATCAGTTGCCTTCGGCTCCGCCTCCTCTTCGTTCAACCCCCCGGCCCAAAGATCCTCCAGAGACTGGAGAGGATTTGAGCCGATTTGCCCCGCCGGAGGATTTTGGAAATTGAACATCGAATTGTCTCAAGCCCGTTGTTTCAATCATCCAGAGCGTCGAGCCGTTGCGCGCTGCCCGGCATGTGCGCGGTTTTTCTGCGAAGAGTGCGTCACTGAACATGAGGGGAAAATGATGTGTCGAAGTTGTATCGAATCGGCCACGACGAATGAGAATTCTTCGAGTCGAGCGATATGGCTACCTAAGTTACTTTCCTTCGCATTTGCAGTCGGAGGTTTTATCGTGCTTTGCCTTTTCTTTTTTATATTTGGCAAAATTATTGGAGCAATCCCTTCAAATTTCCACGACGGAACCTTTCTCAAATAGCGTGGTTAATGCCAATGCAGTTTCGTAAAAACCAGTCTCGACCTCTCCGAAAGCGCAAAACTCGAGCTTTCGGCGAACCAACAGCGGTTGATATTGTTGAGGAGTCGATTCACATACTACGCCGACTGTCCTGGGATGTTTGGATTATTTATGGGGTAGGGGTATCCGTATTTACTTTTACTTTGCTCTATTACTGGTTGGAGATGAGTGCAGGCTTGAATGGGGAATCTCTGCTGCTTCCTGGGGCTATCGTATGCGCGTGCGCTTTGATATTCTTCAAGGTATGCCAAGCGCGTATGATCGAGTGTGTGAGCGATCAATACCGCGGTCTCGAATCGCACCCATGGTCTCTGAGTGACTGGATTCGATGTGCTCGACGCCAGTGTTCTTGGAGCAGCGTGGGGGCATGGTTACTACCGATCGCCTTTGTCCTGACAATTCCATTCCCTAGATTATTCGCATTTTTCCAAAGCACGCTGTGTTGGGGTCCTCGCCCTGACGAGGACATCCAGGTCGCCCGGGAATGGGAGTTTGCTCGTATTTGGCCAGAACAGAACTGGATGCTTCTGACCTTACTGAGTATCGTTTGGCTGGGAGTTTTTATTAATTTACTCAGTTTGATTGGATTTATTCCCTACTTAATGGATGCAGTTTTTGGGATCGAAACCGATTTTGGTCGTGCCGGCAATTACATCTTCAACAGCGTCAGCCTTTTCACTTGTGCGCTGCTTTCCTATCTAGCAACCGATCCCCTAACAAAAGTAGCCTATACCTTGCGCCGGCATTACGTAGTGTCTCAGGCAACGGGAGAGGATTTGTTGTTGGGCCTGCGTAACTCGCGAAAAAGCGAGCCTTCCCATGGGCGTATCGCGGCGAGCATGTTCCTGGCAGGGGCTCTGTTATGGGGAAGTGTCCCTGGGGACCTCCGAGCCCAGGAATCGGTCGACGATTCCGAGCTTCGATTCACAAACGAGAGGATATCTAAACTCGACCAGGCCCTTGAGGATACCCTCGAGCGCCGCGAATTTTCCTGGAGGTTTCCGAAGGACGAGATCGGGCAGAATGCGGCAGAGGGGAGTAGTATTTTTGAACAAATATCGAATTGGATAGAAAGGTTGGTCGAGAAAATGCGCCGATTCCTTGAGGACCGTTTTGGCGATGAAAATGATCGCTCAGAAAATGTCGATCGAGGCTTCTTCGATGGTTTCGGTGGGCTCTTTGATCTTCTATTATATTTAATTATCCTAATCCTAGCGTGTGTATTTATTTACTTTATGGGGCGCGCTTGGCGGCAGAACAAGGCCGCAGATGCGGTCGTGCTTACTGACGAAAACCATGACAATGATACGGTAAATCTGGAGGATGAGGATGTTTCCGCCGATCAATTGCCCCGAAATCGTTGGCTCGAAGTGGCCAGGGAATTAATAGCGAAAGGAGAATTGCGGCTCGCACTGAGGGCCTATTTTCTGGCGCAGTTGGCGGAGCTGTCCACGGAAGGGGTGATCATCGTTAAGCGGGGTAAAAGCAATCGCGAGTATCATCGGGAAATCGTCAAGAAAGCCCATGCCTATGACGGGCTTGTCGATTTGTATCGTGCGCAGATGCGTCTTTTCGAAAGTGTATGGTATGGGAATCGACCTGTCGGCGCAGAGCAGATTGGCGAAATGGAGACGCTTTTAAAAAGGCAAGGTATTTTGTCATGAGAATAAAGAGTCGATTTTTGTTGATAATCAGCGGATTGCTGATGGGGGTCCTCGTTCTCGGAGTTTTCACTCTTGTCCAGTGGCGGTTTGAGACAGGGGACATGTATCCACGATTGTCGAGTCTTCGATCAGATCCTCTTGGGGCTCGTGTTTTGTATGAAACTTTCAATGCCTACGATGAAGTCCGAGTTGAGCGAAACTTTAATCCCTGGGATAGCACTTTGAATCTTCGGGGCGGGACCGTATTTTTTTTGAATTTTGATCCAGCGGAGGCGGAATTGTGGGGTGAAAACCCATACATCATTGACTTCGTAGCCTCGGGAGGACGCGTCGTCTTCGGTCTGAATCCCGAGCGGCGTCCCTCATATTTCAAATATGACGAAGAGGCTAGCAACGAGGAAACGGTCTTGGAAAAGGAAGCTCGAGAAAATGCTCTAGCGAACCCTTCACAGGAGTCCTTTGAACGCATTTCCAGCTTATCAGATTCGCTCGAACTGGTTGAAATCTCGGACCTTAAATACCATCAAACAGCTCGATTTGCAGAAGAAACGCTTGGGAAACCCGGGAGTCTCTTGTGGAGAAAGCGATTCGCGTTCGAGCGAGGGCGTGATGTGTGGGAGCCCCTCCTCTCCATTGATGAGCATGTTGTCGCTGCCTATCGAAATTATGGGAGAGGATCGATTGTGATGTTCGGGGATGATTATCTCTTCTCGAATGAAGCCCTTTATCTGCGCCGCGATTTGGAATTGTTTCACTGGCTCCTTGCCGGTTCCGACACCGTTATCTTTGA
>JBCCBL010000226.1:0-4991 GCA_039034055.1 Verrucomicrobiota bacterium
CTCACTTCCATCAACCCAGATGCCCACCACATCGACCACTACGCTTTCCAGAAAGCTGGCATTCTCTCCGCCCGTAAAGGCTGGTTGACCCAAGACCACGTGTACAACACCCGAAGCCTGGAATCCGTGAAGCAAGACCTGGCCAAACGCCGAGGCCTCTAGCAAAGGCAATCATTGGAGAAATACAAAAAATTCAAAGCGGCTGTAATAAACGCCTCAGAGTTTACACTAGTAAGGGCAAATACAGCCACCCATGCAGTCGGATCTCACAGAAATATTCAAAAAATGGCTCAACGACTATGAAGCCCTCGTCTACAAAGTAGTCCATAGTTTCGCCCAGTCGCCCGAGGACAAGCGCGAACTCTTCAGCGAAATCCTGTTCCAAATTTGGTCTTCCATTCCGAATTTCAAAGAGAACTGCGCAGAAACAACCTGGATCTATCGCGTCGCCTTCAACGCCGCTATGAATTGGAAACGCCGCCTCAAAAAGGACGCCCAGACCTGGGCCAGCCTCGACGGCATCGACTTTTCTCAACTCGCCACTTCTGACCGAGACCCCGACCCACGCCTGCAGGCCCTCTACCAAGCAATCCGAACCTTACCTGAAAGCACCGCCAGCTTTGTCATCATGCATTTGGACGGCCTCAGCTACCAAGAAATGGCCGAAATTTCTGGAATATCGACAAACGCTGTCGGTGTGAAACTCAATCGAGCGAAGAAGAAACTAGCCGAAATTATGAAAGGACTTACCGATGGAAACGAATGATTACCAATCCCTCTGGAGCGCTCAATCCACTGACACCGGAATCAAAAACCTTAAGGTGGATGCGCTCATTCAGGAAATCCAAAACAAACACCAAAAACTCCAGAAAACCCTCTTCTGGCGCGATTTTCGTGAGATTTCGATCGGAGTAGCCCTGCTGCCGGTTTGGATCATCATGGGCCTCACTCAAGACGCCCTCTGGAGCTGGTATTTGATGGTTCCAGCCATCTTATTCGTGATCACCTTCATGGTCTATCTGCGATACAAAAATAAACCAAATCAAACCCACTGGGGCGATAGTTTGCGCCTTGGGCTCGAAAAAGGAATGCGAGACCTAGATCATCAAATCTGGATGCTCAAAAATGTCGCGATTTGGTACCTGGCTCCCTTTTGGATCGGAATTTTAGCCGAGGAGATTCATAAACTCATCCTATCTAGTGAATCTTTTGGGAGCATGATCTTGAGTCTCATCTTTATAGCGACCGTCTCGTTAATTTGCTACGCGATTTGGAGGCTCAATCAACATGCTGTATCTAAAACCTTGATACCACACCGAGATCAGCTGAAGAATACATTGCAAGAACTTGAAGTATAAAACTTTGATGCCCACCCAATCAACAACATGAACTTCAGCCTCCATCCAACACTCGAAACCGATACGCATCCTCTATTCGTCAACGCAGACTGTCATCTGCTGCTGCACAAAAACGCCACCCTCCCATGGCTGATCCTAGTCCCACACACCCGCGAGACCGAACTCCATGCGCTTGAAATTTCAGAGGCCGAAAAAGTACTGGGGCGGTGTCGAAAGGTCTCCGCCTGGATCCAAGCATTTTTCGACTGCCCTAAAGTCAATTTTGCCTCAATCGGCAATCTCGTACCGCAAATGCACTTACATATGGTCGGACGTAAACCCGGGGATGCGTGCTGGCCCAAGCCGGTCTGGGGACATTTGACCGAGACTTCGACATATACAGAAACACTGCTTGCTCAAATCCGCGGTGAAGTAGCCCCCATTCTCGATTCCATCTCCTAGGAACCCCAACCGACTCAGGCGACAGTCACAAGCGCGCAGCTCATTCTGACAAAAATGCCGAAAGGGCTGGAATTTTGCCCTGTTCCGGACAGATTTGATCAAAAGTAGATCTATCATGGAAATAAATTTTAAGCCCGCTCTCGGCCTCCCTATCATTCTGAGCTTCCTGGGGTGCCAGACCATCGAGGAACACACCTTAGAGTCAAACACGCCGGCACCGATTGCGGAAACCACCGCAAGCAAACCCACTCCTCAAGCCTTTGCGTGGCCCTTCCTGGAAAGCGAATCGATGGCTCCGCGTGGAGGAATGACCCGCGGAAGCCCCGTCGCTCTCGCGACAGAACCCTCGGCCGCTTGGACCTCCTTGCAAGCAAAAGACCTAGATAAATTTGAAAAGGACCGTCGGGCGATCTTAGCGATGGTCGGCAACTACCGCGCCGGATTCCAATTTGTCGAAACGGGTGGCTACATAGACGGATACTCCCCCGCAAAACCCTATTTCTCTTGGGGCACCGAAAATGTGTCGCTCCTCGAAGATTCCGGAGATTTTATCAGCCTACAGCACGTCCTCGTCATGTATATGATCGATGAATCGGGGAATACCATGGGCCCCTTTGTGATGAAGCACTGGCGGCAAGATTGGACCTACCAAAAATCAGCAATCCACACTTATCAGGGAAATCGAACCTGGGAACGCCGTGATCTGAAGCGCAGGAATGTTCGTGGAAAATGGATACAATCCGTATTCCAGGTTGATGATTCTCCACGCTACGAAGTCGTTGGAGGCTGGACGCATGGTGCGCAATATTCAAGCTGGGCTAGCGAAGCGAGCTTCCGCCCCTTACCTCGCCGGGAATATTCGGTCCGCGACGACTACAACATCCTTGAAGGCGAACATCGTCTCACCATCACCCCGACCGGATGGATTCATGAGCAGCATAATCGAAAAGTAAATCGTATTGAAAATATAGATACATACATTGCTCAAGAAATTGGGTTTACACGCTACGAACTCATCACCGAGCCAGACCTTTCGCCTGCCGCAGACTCCTGGCAAAAAGTAGGTGAATACTGGAGCCATGTGCGCAAGACCTGGAGCGATATTTTCGCGGAGCACGACCGCTTTCAACTAGAGTCTAAAGTCGATGGTAAGTCTCTTTGGGAAATCCATTTCATGCACGCCGCGGAGATTGAAAAGGCAGACGGTGTCGGGACTGAAAAATGGTCGGAAGACGCCGTCGCAGCAATCGACAGCTTTCTCAACACGGGCACTGAGACCCAAGCAAAAGTCGCCTACTGACCGGGACAGACTGAAATCTTCCTCAAAGACCACCAGCCGTATTGATGAGAGCCGTCATCCAAAGGGTGACCTCAGCCGAATGTCGCGTTGAGGGAGCAAGCACCGGAGCCATCGGCCCGGGCCTTCTTGTATTCCTAGGTGTTGAAGACGCAGATGACGATGACGACCTGGCCTGGCTCTCTCAAAAAGTACTCAACCTGCGCATATTTTCAGATTCCGAAGGCCGCATGAACCGGAGTGTGACCGACATTCATGCCGGCGGAATTCTGGTGATTTCCCAATTCACCCTCTTCGGTAGCCTCAAAAAAGGATCCCGCCCCTCCTTCAACCGTGCGGGTAAACCAGAATATGCAAAGCGACACTACGAAGCGTTCGTCACAGCACTCCGAGAAACTTTACCCGACTCCGTCGCCACCGGACAATTTGCCGCCGACATGAAAATCGAGGCTCACAACGACGGCCCCGTCACCCTGGTCATCGACACCAAACTGCGGGATTTCTGATGAAATTGCCGCAAATCCCGCCAAAGGGCTGGCTCATTGACGAAACATTTTTTAACAATGACACCCTTTCGGTGGCGCGCGCGCTTCTGGGACAAAGCCTGTGCCGCAGACTCCCGTCGGGAGAAATCATATCCTGGCCAATCTGTGAGGTGGAAGCTTACGACGGGCCGGCCGACAAAGCCTGCCATGCGCACCGCGGAAAGACCCCGCGCAATGCCATCATGTTTGAGCCAGCGGGCGTTTGGTATGTCTATCTGTGTTACGGCGTTCACGAATTACTCAATATTGTCACCGGCCCTCAAGGCTACCCGGCAGCAATCCTGATCCGAGGCGCAGGCGGTATCTACGGCCCCGGTCGGCTCACAAAGGCGCTCCAGATTGATCGAAATTTGAACACCCGCCCCAATGCACTCAAAACTGGCTTGTGGATTGAGTCATCAGGCAAAACTCTCAGACAGCCAGAAATCCAAATAACCCCACGGATCGGCATTGACTCGGCGGGGCCCGAGTGGGCTCAAAAACCCTATCGATTCTGGGTCCCTCCTCGGGCCTATGAGCGAGTATTTGCAAACCGCTGAGTTTCAAAGCCCGACTGGCTCTAGTTTTGCATTGCCTGCCACCGAGACCAAACCTCTAATGCCCAAACTTTTTTGCACTGACTATGATTGTAAAGCCGAAGATCCGTTCATTCGTTTGTCTCACCGCTCATCCAGAGGGCTGCGCCGCCCACGTCCAGGAGCAGGTCGCCGTCGCCAAGGCTGCAGGCCCCTCCAAGGATGGCCCGAAAAACGTCCTGGTCATCGGTGCATCGACTGGCTACGGGCTCTCCACGCGCATCACCTCCGCATTCACCTACGGAGCCAACACCCTCGGTTTGTTCTTCGAAAGGCCCTCCATGAAGGGCAAACCTGCATCGGCGGGCTGGTATAATTCAGCAGCCTTCGAAAAAGAAGCGCAGGCTGCAGGTCTCTATGCAAAAAGCCTCAATGGAGATGCCTTCTCCAATGAGATGAAAGAACAGGCGATTGAGCTTATAAAAGCGGATATGGGACATGTAGATCTTGTCGTCTACAGCCTGGCCTCACCCAGGCGCACCGACCCCCGCAACGGAGAAACCTACAAATCCGCTCTGAAACCCGTCGGGGCTCCCTTCTCAGCCAAAAATTTAGACACCGACAAACAGTTGATCAACGAAGTCTCCATCGAGCCGGCCTCCGAAGAGGAAATTCAATCGACTATCAAAGTCATGGGCGGCGAAGACTGGGAACTCTGGATGGAAGCCCTGCTTGGCGCAGGCGTGCTGGCCCCGGGATGCAAGACTGTCGCCTACTCCTACCTCGGCCCCGAGGTCACCTATCCAATCTACAAAAAAGGAACGATCGGACTCGC
>JBCCBL010000227.1:0-4985 GCA_039034055.1 Verrucomicrobiota bacterium
TCTCCGCCGGAGACCGGAGCGTCTAGCACTTGAATGTTCTTTTTAGATCCCGCATCAGCAATTCTTCGCGCTAGGGTAGGAGAGGAGGTTGTCATATCCACAGCCACCGAGCCCGACGGTAAGGCTGAGATGATTCCGGGGTCATTGAGGTAGATGGCCTCAACATCTGAAGGATCGCCAACAATGGAGAAGACAACATCTGCATTTTCGACGGCCGCTGCTGGGGTGTCTCTCCAGATTGCCCCACGATCGATCAAATTCTTGGCTTTGCTTGCAGTGCGGGTGAATAGACTCAATTGGCAACCTGCTGTCAGGAGGTGCCCGGCCATTGAGTTTCCCATCACTCCCAGGCCAATGAAGGCGACGCGAGTCTTGGCAAAATTGATACTCATCGCTCTGAGTGAGCACGATCTAGGGGCTTTTTCAAAGCCAGAAACAGGGAATTTTCAAGTGCTCAGAAATGAGAGGCGCAGCTTTGGAAGCCCTAACGGACTTCAATCGCTTCTGGTGCGGGACTGAAGGTCAACTCCTTCAAAAGCTCAATGGCCGGTCCCAACTTGCAACACTGAGTGGCGCGACCCGTGGCCATAGTACCTTGAAGGGTATTATTCCAGAGTTCCGCAAGGGCTCGCGGATCGAATCGGGTTGAAATCTCTCCGGCAGTTTGGGCATCTTCAATGATGTATTGAATGCCTTGCGCGGATTCTACAATCAAGTCCTTGAGTTGCTCGCGTACTTCTTCAGGAAGGCCGTGGAATTCTCCAGATAGAGCGCCTACAATGCATATTTTGTTACGTCCCATAGTGCCTTCAAAAATTTCTAGGAGAGCCTCAAATTGAGCTTTTGGGCTCTCATTCTTCGCTTTCACATCGCTTAGCATTTCGTGGAAACAGGCGCTGTATTTTTGAATAAGCGCGATCCCGAGATGGGCCTTGGTCGGGTAATGATAATGGATGCTTGCTGTGGTGATGCCAACCGCCGCACTCAGATCGTGGAAGCTGAAACCTTGGTATCCCTTTTCTTGGACCAGGTTCTGCGCAACTTCGAGGAGCTTGTCTTTATTTTTAGAAGGCATGATTGAGTGTGTCTTTCTTTTTATGCGGAAACGGAGGCATCGGCTTTTACGTGAGATCCACGGGGGGCTGTTTCCTTCCCGGCAATTTTTTGAAGCATATGAGCGGCGGCCATGAGACCGAGGGTTCCGGTAATTGCTGAGGATGTTCCGAATCCGTTGTCGCAATTGAGCCGATAGTCTTCTCCCCTTTCTCGACGTTCACAGACGGTGCCGTCTTCCTTCGGGTATTTGGGCTCTTCGGGCGTGAACACGCAGTCCACTTTGAATTTCCATCGACGTTCGCGAGGGAACCCATGCCGTTGGCGAAGCCGTTTGCGGACGAGGCTGAGAAGCGGGTCGTTGAAGCTTTTTGAAAGATCCGCAATCTGGATTAGGCCAGGTTGAGTGCGTCCACCGGCTCCTCCAGAAGTGATGACCGGGATGGCGCGTTTGCGGCATTCGACGATCAAATGACATTTGTGCGGGACGCTGTCTATCGCATCGAAGACGTAATCAAAACCCTCATTTAAAATGTCTTTCGAAGTGGATTCCGTGTAGAAGGTATCCTTCAATGTGAGCTTGATCTGCGGGTTAATCGCACGGATGCGCTCGGCCATAGTCCGCACTTTTGAGTGTCCGATGGTCTCATCCAATGCGTGGATTTGTCGATTTATATTGGTGATGCAGACTTCATCGGCGTCGACAAGCGTGATGTGTCCTACGCCAGACCGAGCCAGCGCTTCGGCTGCCCAAGTACCGACTCCACCGATCCCGACCACACAGATGTGGGAATCCGAGATACGTTGGAATTCCTCCGCACCGTAAAGGCGCTGGATTCCTCCAAATCGGAAATTGGGATTTTGTTGAGTCATTTAGTTCTACTTGGTCGAAGGGTCTCTACGGCTTCTTTTAACCACGAATGGGCACGAATCCACACGAAGAAATAAACGATTCGTGTAAATTCGTGTGCATTCGTGGTTCATTTTTAGCGTTTGGAGGAATGGGTCTTGGTCTTCTAATTCATTTTAACAAGTAGAATTAGATGGCATCTAATTTAAAAAATTCAGTCTTGGGGCCATGAGTAAGTACGAATCATTCATCGTTAAGTCTACATCCATGTCGGGGGTCGAAGGTATTTGTCCGTAAAAACTAGAGCGATTACGCAAATTTGCCTTTACCTTGGAGGGAAATTCTGGCTTTTTCTTCCGCTTCATCATGATCAAAACACGCAAATCCATAGCAAAGCGATTCAAGATAACTGGGACCGGCAAATTAAAGCGCCGCACTCCTGGTTTCCGTCACTTGCTGCGTAACAAGTCAGCCAAGTCACGTCGCCGTGCTGGTCAGGACAAAATCCTGCCTGAGAGTCACGCTCAGGTGCTACGAAACGCAATCACTCCAGGACGCAAGTAATCGCTAAATCCCCAAGGATAACTAAACGCGCTAGGTAAATTTCACAGGCGACCTAGCCGTTTCACCAAAACACACTAGAAAGAGAGTAAAACATGCCTAGAGCTACTAATGGACCCGCGACGCTCAAGCGCCGCAAAAGAACGGTCAAAAAAGCAAGCGGACAATTCGGCAATGCTAGCCGTCTTTACCGCTATGCCCGCAATGCAGTAACCCGTGCTGGACAGTTCGCATATCGCGATCGCCGCAAGAAGAAAACGGAGATGCGTCAGTTGTGGATTGTCCGCATCAACGCCGCTTGCCGCGAAGAAGGTATTAGCTACAGCCGCTTAATGAATGGTTTGAAACTCGCCAGCATCGAGTTGAACCGGAAGGTTCTTTCGGAGATCGCGATTCACGAGCCAGAGCAATTCAAGGCGCTTTGCGAAAAGGCGAAGGCCGCCATCGAAGCCAAGACGGCTGCATAAAAGTCGCTTTTCTGAGAAATTTCAAAGTCCGCATTTCTAGGGAGTGCGGACTTTTTTTGTAACTGCATGGTTTCTACTCAGGCATGTTGGGGGGAATCGAAGGAAGTCGCCATTGTGCCGAATTCAGTGCAAGGCATGTTGTTGGAACACTATAGTTAAGAATTGCCAGTCAATGAGAGAATAGGAGGGCAGATCATCAATACCCATTGCCAAAACCGTTATCTTCATTTGAGTAATGGCTTATGGATGCCGTCGTCACAGCACCTCCGACTGAAATGGTCGTTGTCTTCAATTCGAGAAATTGGCTCGTATTGAGGCGATCCATCGGTGGATCCAGGTGGTCATTTTGGCCCTTAGAATTGGATTCGGTCCGGGTGGATCGCAAGGGGCGTTCTGTCATTCAAATTGGCGGGGCGAGTGAATCGGTCCTTTTCAAAATCGAGGATGTCGCTATGTCGATGATTCGGATCGAAGATGAGTCTTGGAGCGCTCCAGAAGTTGATGGTTTTGAATATAGTAGCTTCACTTTCCGGGAACTCTGGAATGCGTCTCATTCGGATGGGGATTTCGCTTATCTCCGTAGTTTCCTCGAGGCGCTTCGTCCAGAGTTGTCGAAGGTGCCATATTTGAATTTTGGCCGTCATGACTTTATCTATCGATTTCGCTCTGATAGAGAACGAAATAGCGCTGCCTACACGATCGACGCCGATTCGGCATCACTCTATCAAAGCCGCATTTGCGCACTGATCAAGGCTGCGAAACGTCAGAAAGAAAATTCCGCGGGATCTCCGGCCGAGATTAATTTTGGAGCACTTCAGTATGTGATTCCCAGCCACTTCGGATTTTGTTTGGGGGTTCAGAATGCAATTGAGCGTGCTTATGAGACGCTTGCCGCGAATCCGGGTAAACGAGTGTTCATGTTGAGTGAGTTGATCCACAATCCCTTTGTTAACGAAGATCTTCAGAATCGAGGATTGCGCTATTTACAGTCAGATAAAGGCAAACCAGCGATAGATGCTGAAACCGGTAAATTGTCTTGGGATACCCTTTCGTCCGAGGATGTCGTGATCATCCCGGCTTTTGGAGCAACTCGAGAAGATAAGGCGCGCCTGGTGGAACATGGGCTTTCAATTTCGGAAAATGATGCGACGTGCATGTTGGTCGAAAAAGTCTGGAAAGCGGCGGCCCGTTTTGGCGAAGCGGGTTACACCATCATCGTTCATGGCAAAGCTGAGCATGAAGAAACGAAGGCAACCTTTTCGCATGCATCTCAATGGGGACCTTCTTTGACCATTCGAAATTTTGAAGAGGCACTGGTTTTAGAAAAAATGATTCGTTCAAAAAGCGCCGCTGAACGACGTTCGCTCCTCACTTATTTTGCCGGGCGTCATTCGGTGGGGTTTGATCCATCGAAGGACCTCGAGAAGATCGCCTTTGTGAACCAGACGACACTGCTTCGCAACGAGACTCTGAAAATCATCAGTCACTTCCGAGAACTTTTCACGGAACTCTATGGTCCGGAAGGAGCTGCCGAGCGGGTTAATGGTAAGGGCCAGGGCGATACGCTTTGCTACGCAACCCAAGTTAACCAGGATGCCTTGCATTTGGCTTTGGCCTGTGAGGTGGATTTCGCATTTGTGGTCGGTGGGAAAAACTCCTCCAATACTTATCAACTGTTTCGGGTCTGTGAGACGAAGCTCGGTGAGTCTGCATATTTCATCCAAAATGAGAAGAATATCGAAGAGGGCGTGGTGCAGCATTATGTATTTCCGCAAAATCCAAAGGACAGAAAACAGGGAAAGTATTTCTCTCGTGATTTCGTATTTGCAAAAAAATCTAAGGAGCTAGGGCGGCCTTTGAAAATTCTCGTCACCGGCGGAGCTTCTTGCCCGGACGGTATTATCCAACAGGTGATTTCACGAATCAATCGATTGGTCGAAAGAGACGGGACGTCGCTGCGTGAGGCAAATGACGTTCTTGGCGATTTTGAAGGGGCATGCCTCTAGGAAGGCATACAAAAGAATTGGATCAAAATTCGATGAAAAGATCCACAA
>JBCCBL010000228.1:0-4918 GCA_039034055.1 Verrucomicrobiota bacterium
TCCTGGATGAATATCGCCCATGTCAGTGAGCGGCATCAACAGAACAGTTTCTTCTCGAAACCCAACGACTTCAGCCATCGTGACCGCACTCTTTCGGCTCGACTTGAGTTCGCATATATCACCGATTGAAACATCGGGACCCACCGACTCAACTAACATGCCCGTGACCCTTACCACACGCCCGTGTTTTTCAATCGGCTCAATATTTTCAAGTCGATTGTGTATCCATCGTTCCTTTGCTGAGATGAGATCGATCATTGTCCAAGTAAGGCAATCTCAAGGTGCTTGATTTTAGTTTGAATCGATGCGTCGATCAGTCCAAACCGAGTTTCTAATTGGCAATCTCCTGAATTCAGGCTGGCATTTGAGGAAATCCTAATCTGCCCCTCCTTTATTTCCTGAGCATCCGTGGATGCTCCTGCTGCTTTACAGAGCAGTTTAAAATCTTCTTCGGATACCTGAGCACTGACCCCCTCTTGGTTGTCTTCAGCATATTGTTTTACTAAATCTTGGATCTGCTGCTGAATTGCATCAGCATCAATCTTGACCGTCGGTAGGGTTTTTTTGAGTAGTGCGATGGTCAGCCTGGGAAATGCTTCTGCAATGCCGTTCTTGAGGGCTTCAAACTCTTGGTTCAAAGATCCCAGTACATCATCATGCAAGGCTCTCAACTCTTCTCTAAACTCAAGAATTTGAGCGTTGTGAATCTCCTCCGCTTGAGATTTACCATCAAGAGTCGCCTGAGCACAGAGAGCCTCTACCTCGGCGGAGTCCAAGCGATCTGGACCGAAGTATCCCAACTCCACTTTCGTGATCGGCGATGAAAGCCGCAGTGTTTTACATAAGGACGCCACCTTCGCCTCCTCCTCCAAGCTGGATTTCACCTTCTTCTTCAAGGCGACGCACTATCTGGATAATACGATCTTGAGCAGCCTCGACCTCTTTCAGACGGACCGGACCGAGCATTTCCAACTCTTCTTTCAATGTCTCTGCAGCACGCTTAGATACAGAGCTGTAGATCGATGACTGGAGGGTCGAATTCGCAGATTTCATCGCAACCACCAGATCCTGCATGTCGATCTCGCGTGTGATGCGCTGTAAGTCGCTGATTTCCAGCGAGGCCAAATCGTCGAAGCTGAACATTTTGCGCTTGATCTGGGTGCCCAGGGCCGGATTGCGTTCCTCCAGAGAAGCGAGCAGCGTTTTCGACATTTCTTTGTCGAGCAAGTTGAGTAGGTCGGCCACTGAGCGCACACCACCGCTTTGGTGACGGCTCTGCTTTTGCTTGATGTCCAAGTGCCGCTTGATCGTCTGGACCACTTTTCCCACGTGTTCTAAAGAGGTTGTCTCCATCCCGCCAAGACGTTCGACGACCTCTTCCCGGACATTGGGTGCTAGCATCTCAATCACCTCGGCTGCTTTATTTATGTTTAGGTAACTGATGATAAACGCTATGGTCTGGGATTGCTCATCGCGGATCAAGTTATAGATCTGTCGCGGCTCCATGTCCCCAATTTCTTTGATAACCTCTAGAGAATTACCAATCGGTGACAATCGACTGAGCAGCGAATTTGCTTTAAAATCACCTTTAGCTAATTCGAGGGTCCGGTGCGCGAATTGCGGGCCGCCTAAGACGGAACCCATGCTGCCAACAATTACTTCGGAGAACTCAGCAAGGACTTGGTCCTTTATCTCGGTATCAATCATTTGATACTTGGTGATTTCCCGACAAATCGCTTCTACCTCATGATCTTCAAAATGGTTGATAAGCGCCGCAGCGGCTTCGGGCCCAATCACGACCATAAAAAGTGCGATCTTTTGAATTTTATTGCACTGATCGTACTCAATCGGCTCAAAACTCTGTTGCGTCATCTGGTTGCTCATGGCTGCGAAAGTTTACTTATTTGCGTTGTTGATTTTGAACCCAATTTTTCAAAGCAGTACTGATATTCTCAGGACGTTCTTGTATCAGCTCATTCAAAAATTCGGGCGTGATTTGACCTCCGATATCGGCCATTTCTAGTTGCTTTTGTCCGCCGCCCTCAACCGCTCCAGCTGCACTCTTTTCTTCCATCACCTCGACATCCACCGTATCAGGTTTGTATCGCTTTAACATCCTCAGAAACATCACAAACATGACCACCGCGATGCCAATTCCCAGGGCATTTCTAATTATGTCGGTGATATTCAAGGTATTTAGGAGGCTTGGCTCAACTGGAGTTGAAAATCCTGGTACTGCCTCTACAAATGGTTTCTCAGCCACGGTGACAAACTCCTCTAAATTCGCACCATCCGGCGTCACAATACCCAAGGCATTGATGATCATTCTTCGAATTTTATCGAGTTCTTCTTGGCTGCGCGGAATGGGTTCAGCACCTGGTCCGTCCCCATCAAACTGTGATGCCAGTAAAACGGCGGCCTGCATACCTTCAATACCACCAGGCATTTTGACCGTTTCGCGGACCGTCTTATTTAGCTCGTAGTTGGTCGTTCGCGAAGTACTTTCGTCCTGTGTTTGTTGGACCGGTCTGCCATTGGCAAGGCCGCCTTCTGCGTCTGGGATGTTTCCCGCCAAACCGGCTGGGTTATTCGCCGTTTCACTCATCGACTCTGATTTATCTTCGGTGAGTGTCTGCGTTTTCACGACGGACCCCTCCGGATCAAAGAGTTCTTCCGACATGGTCTGAGTCGTCGTATCCAACTCTACAGATACTCGAGCGATCACGTTTCCGAGACCAACGATCGGCGTCAACATCGTCTCAATCTTGCGACTGAAATAATCCTCAAGGTTCTTGCGAAATTTAAACTGACCACTGGCCATACCAACAGCTTGATCCTCCCCAAGGTCTTGGGACAAGGCATTGCCATTACTATCGACGACAGCAACATTCCGTAAGTCTAAGCCTTCAACTGCATTTGCTACCAAGAATCGAATACTGTTTACTGAATCTTCATCGAGGGTGAGACCCCCCGTATCGACAAAGACGGATGCCGAGGAACCCCCTGCCCCTCCCTCATTCACGATCATACGGTTTTCGGGAATCACGACCATCACCCGAGCGGAACGCACCCCTCTCAATTGCGAAATAGTACGGCCAAGTTCCCCCTGGACGGCTCGGATGTAGTTCGTCCTTTGCACAAAATCGCTGATTCCAAAATTCCCTTGATCGAAAATTTCGAATCCGACACTGCCACCATTGGGAATCCCTTCGGAGGCGAGGGTCATCCTGAGTCCATGTACTTGATCAGAGGATACGAAAATAGATGAACCGCTCGCTTTCAGCTCGTATTCGACTCCACGCTCTTCAACAACGCGGACCACTTCAGACATTTCCTGTGCGTCCAAGCGCCCATATAACAACTGCATCCTTGGTCGAGATGACCACATGATGATGGCCGTCATTCCAATAACAACACCTCCTACGGAAAGTATGATTGAAACCTTTTGATTGATTCCTAGGGATTTCCAGATTTTCGCTAATTGATCGATGAGGGTATTCACGTATTAAGTTTTGTGAGTCGTTTGATAAATTTGGGGAATCGATGACATTGATGATTATACACTCATTCTCATGAGTTCTTGATACGATTCGACCATCTTATTGCGCACTTCCAGCATGAGGTTGAAGGCAACTCCCGCCTCTTGCATCGCAATCATACTCTGGTGGAGATTATCACTCTCACCGGCCAGAACCTCATGCGCCTTGCCCCGTCCAGCTTTCATGGCCGCGTCGACCCCTTCAACCATACCTTGAATACCCTCGGCAGGATCAAAAGTCTTTGTGCCGAATGTCGGCGCTGCGTCCACTTTGGTTATGGACTCTGGGATCACGCCGGTAGCGTCATTCACCCTCAGTTGATCCGCGAAGGCTTCAATGTCCTTCATCTCGACAGGTGCTTGAGTAGCGGCACCATTGGGGTCTCTTAAAAATTGTTGACCAAATCCTTGTATTGAACTCAAAAGTGACATAATTCTTGGGGTTTATCAGTTTTTATCCGCGTCCGATCTCTAGGGCCTTAGATGCCATTCGTCTTGCTGTAGTCACTACCTTTAAATTTGCTTCATAGGCGCGACTCGCAGTGATCAGATCCACCATTTCTTTGGACATTTGAACGTTTGGCATTTCAACCATACCGTCTGCGTTAGCATGAGGATGCTCTGGGTTGTAAACCTGGGGCCCAGGTGTTTCATCCCTGGCAATTTCGGCAATTTTCACACCGGTTGCCTGCTTACCTAGAATGCCGCTGCTCTTCATCAACTCAGACTCGAAGGTGACCACCCGTCGCTGGTATGGCTTGCCATCCACGTCGCGCGTTGTGTGCGCATTGGCGATATTTTGAGCGATAATATCCATCCGAACACGCTCCGCATCAAGGGCTGATTCAGTAGATGAAATTCCTGGTAAAAGTTCCATTCCCATAACAAGTCAAACTTGAGGTTAAGAAACCTGTCCCTTGATTGCGGTGTTTAGTCGGCGGATCGATCCGCTTACCAGTTGAGCCGCAAAATCATAGTCCATGGTATTCTTGTTAAGAGCCATCATCTCCTTCTCGATGCTCACGTTGTTTCCATCTGCACGCATCGTAACGGCGTTTGGATCTTCTTCGAGAACCGGCCTCAAGTTAATCAAAGACTCGATGTCTTTTGATTTCACCGCTTTCTGAAGCTCGGCCTGGAAGGACTTCGCGACGTCGATTCTTTTATAGCCCGGGTTTTCGAAATTCGCTACATTGCTCGCTAAAGCCTTCTGGCGGGCATGCGCGACATCCAGTAGATTTTTTGCAATCTGGTAGTTCGCGCGATCGTTGATGGCTTCAATCATACCCGACTCACAACACGGGCCGTACCAAAACGGCAAATAGTATTATAAACCTCTGACATCCAATGTTTTAAAACTTTAAGATAATGATATATCAA
>JBCCBL010000229.1:0-4911 GCA_039034055.1 Verrucomicrobiota bacterium
CGTTCGTTTTAGCAAGGCATACGAACAAAGAAAACGCGCGGAACAGGTAGCAGACTACGATGACCTACTCACCGAATGGCTGAAGCTGCTTAAGACGGATGCAGATGCACGCAGCTATTGCCAGGATCAATTCAAGTGCATTCTTGTCGATGAGTACCAGGATACTAATTACATTCAGTCGGCAATCATTGATAACCTCACTGCAGACCACAACATCATGGCAGTCGGCGACGATGCTCAGTGCATCTACACCTGGCGCGGAGCAGATTTTCAAAACATCCTTACATTCCCAGAGCGTCATCCGGGAACCGAAATATACAAAATCCAGAAAAATTATCGCAGCTCTCCGGAGATCCTCAGCCTAGCAAATGCGATTCTTGCGAATCAACCTGCCGGCAGCGGCTACAGCAAAGAACTCTCTCCGGTTCGCGACCATGATATCACGCCGGTCATCCTTCCATTCGTGGATCAGCGACAACAAGCAAGGTGGATCGTGGATCGTCTACGGAACCTTCAAATCGACGGACAGAATTTGTCAGAAGTCGCGATTCTCTACCGCGCCCACTACCAAGCCATGGACATCCAGATGGAGCTGGCGCGATCCGACATCCCATTTGTCATTACCAGTGGAATACGTTTTTTCGAACAAGCTCATATTCGTGATGTAGCCGCCCAGCTTCGCTTCATCGCGAATGGCCAAGACTCCAGCGCGTTTTTTCGCTTCATAAAACATCTTCCAAAAATCGGTGACCGATCTGCAGAACGTATTTATCAATTCATCGCAAAACTTGCCCGGGATAATGGAGTAAGCTCTGCCTCCATCATGTTACACAATAATGTTGTCGCAAAAATCCCTGCTGGCGCACGCGATGAGTATGGTCACCTCGCAAAAACCCTCATTGATGCCGAAGCAGCCCTCCGCGACAATGCGGCGCCTGAGACCATTGTAGAACTGGTGATCAATGGATGGTATCAGGATTTCCTCAGAAACCATTATGAGAATCACAGCTCCCGCGAAGACGATTTGCTTTCTCTGATCAACTTCGCCTCGCGCTATACCGACCTCAACGAACTCCTTTCGGAGCTTATATTGCTCTCAACAGAGACTGGGAATGACTCCCCCAGTGCTCAAGAAAACGAGGACAAGGTCAGGTTGACAACTATACATCAGGCCAAGGGTTTGGAGTTCCCAACAGTCATTGTAATCGGTTGCGCCGATACCCTATTTCCCCTTAAACGCGCGATCGAGGAGGACAACCTAGATGAAGAACGGCGCCTGTTTTATGTTGCGGTGACACGCGCGATGAAGGAGCTTTTCCTCGCATATCCAATGATATCGATCGGTAAAGGTCTGCCCACTCGACTCACTCCTAGCCGCTTCATCAATGAACTTCCAAGAGACGCTTACGACGTCATGCGAACCCAGCAATCATCATGGTAAAGACATCCCACTTAGTTGCATCACTCATTTTAGGTTTTCTAAGCACCACAACGGTTTTTTCTCAATCGATCAGATCGATCACCACGAAATACCAATCTGCCGATGATTTTAAGACCATTTCCTCATACTTCGCGAACGGCTCCGACACTGGCCAACGAATCATCAATCGCTCCCAGGAAAATGCCTGGAATGGGATGTATTTTATAATTGAATTCACGGATCGCCCAGAGACTTTTAGCAAAAAGCTGAGCGTATTGGTCGATGTGCTGACACCGTTTTCTCCGAAACCTAAGCAGTATGTGTTCACGCTTCCTTCCTCTGATGTGTTCACATGGGAGAGCTACTTTGGCATCACCGGATCGGATTGGCCCAACCCTGAAGTAAATCCGCTCGCCTGGAAGGTCAGCATCAAAGATTTCGAAGGATCACTCATTGCCGAAAAGCAAAGCTTTCTCTGGGAATAGTGGATTGGGATCTTCGATACAAAAATGGAGATACACCCTGGGATAAGGGTTCGGCATCTCCAGCCCTACGAGAAATACAGAAAAAGGTTAGCTTCAACGGTTCGGTATGGGTCCCTGGAGCCGGGATCGGACATGACGCCCGCCTCATAGCCGAAGAGTTTCCAGATTCCGAGGTAAGCGCATTCGAAATTTCTGAGACAGCGATTCATCGGGCTACCGAGCTTGGTTTACCTGACAACTTAAAATTTTTCTTCGCTGATATATTTGCGCTAGATCCTGGGAAATGCTGTGACGTATGGTTTGAGCATACGTGCTTCTGCGCAATCTATCCTGAACAACGCGAGGCCTATGAGAATGCCGCGAATACCCACCTCAAACCAGGCGGCATTTTCGTGGGAGTATTTTTCATCGGAACCGACTTCGACCCAGAACAAGGTCCGCCGTATTTTTCGACCGAAACCGAGGTCAAGGGACTATTTTCGAAAAATTTCAGCCTCATAGATGAATGGTCTCCGGCAAGTTGCTACCCAGGCCGAGAGGGTCAGGAGAAAGTCTACCTCTTTCGAAAGACCGGTTAAAGTCCGCCCGCGTATCGCCGTCTCTCCCTCATTGTTGAATTGTCAAAACCTAGAACTCTCTCATTTTACCGCGATGGCTGAATTGGATTTAGAAAAAACCGTAGAGACGATTGCTCGCAAAGCACGCAACGCTTCGCTGCAACTCGGCGTCTCATCGACTGCGCAGAGAAATGAGGCCCTAGGCTATCTTGCCGAACTGATTCGTCAGAAAGCAACCTCACTCAAACAGGCCAATCAGCAAGACATTGAATACGCACGCCAAGCCAGCCTCTCAGAGTCGATGATCGACCGGCTCATTCTGACGGACGACCGTATCGAAGGCATGGCTCAGGGAGTCGAACAAGTCGCGAAACTGGAGGATCCTGTTGGCGCTGTTTTGGAATCCAAAACTCGCCCCAATGGCATCCGGATTGATAAAGTGCGTGTTCCAATTGGTGTGATCGGTATCATCTACGAATCGCGTCCAAATGTCACCGTAGACTGTGCGGTCCTTTGTCTAAAATCAGGCAATAGTGCGATCCTGCGTGGCGGGAAAGAGGCTTTTCACTCAAATACTTTCTTGGCTGGACTGATCCAGGAAGCGCTTAAAAAGGCTCATATCAGCGAATCTGCCGTACAGCTCATTCCCACCGCCGACCGCGCCGCCCTCAACATCTTGCTGCAAAAAGACGAGTATGTGCATTGCATCATTCCTCGTGGCGGAGAGAAGCTCATCCGTTTCGTCAGCGAAAACACACGTATTCCGGTCATCAAGCATTACCTCGGCGTCTGCGCTGCTTATGTTGACAAAGATGCAGATCTCGAAATGGCCAGCGATATTGTTGTGAATGCTAAGGCCCAACGCCCGTCAGCCTGCAACGCCATCGAAAATCTCTTCATCCACGCCGATATCGCCAAGGAATTTTTGCCAAAAATTGCCCAAGCGTTGGGTTCCCAAGGGGTAGAAATGCGCGTCGATGGAGCGTCTGTCGCCATCTTACTGCGCGCTTCGGGCGCCCAGTTCGAACCTGCGGTGGAAAACGACCTTTACACCGAACACCTCGATAAGATCATCACGGTGAAGGTGGTGAACTCAGATGATGAAGCGATTCAAAATATCAACCGATACGGATCAGCCCACTCCGACACGATCATTACAGACAGCCACGAGACGGCCGAAAAATTCCTAAACGGAGTCGACTCCGCAACTGTCTATTGGAACGCTTCAACGCGATTCACCGATGGTTTCGAATTCGGACTGGGCGCTGAAATCGGGATCTCGACGGACCGATTGCACGCACGCGGACCGATGGGTCTCAACGAATTGTGCACCTATAAATTCAAAATCATTGGCACTGGACAAATCCGGCCGTAGATAGGTCTGAAAATCAGGAACCTAGCGGATCGGCGTTCTCGGAGCCCACCTCTGTGTCGATAGCCTTCTGTAGCGCAATTGGGTCAAATTCGAAAAATCCATAATCACCCTCTCCTTTCCACACCATCTCGATCTCTGCACAAATCTCGAAAACGTACTCAGGCAGCGAATTCGCGAACTCCAGAAATTCATCACCCTTCAACGAATAAAGGTAGAGCAAGACTCCATATGCTCGCACAAATATGAAATTCGCTTGTTCCTTACTTCCAAGAGTTTCGACAAATTGGGAGAGGACTTTTTTAGCAGCCTGTCGACTCACTTCCGCTCTCAGTTTCGTAATATTCAACTCTTTGAGTGACTCCTTAAAGTCGCCCTCATCCATCTCCAGGGCTAAGAGCAAAAACGACTCATAGAGAGCCTTCATTTCAACTTCCCGAATCTGCTTGGCATAGGTTTCGTAAAGTGCCTGCGTCTCCATACTCAACTAAGTCGGCAACAGCCCACTACACCTGAGAGTCGGCCATTTTTAATAACGTGTCCGGCGATTGTCCCGCCTCTCTAAAAGATCGGATTGCCAGTGAATCTCTACGCTTTGCGAGACGCTCACCAGAATCATCTCGCACCAGGGCACAGTGATAAAACGCTGGCGGCTCAGCCCGAAAGGCCCGATACAACTCTAGCTGTCTCGCCGTCGAGACCCACAAATCCTCCCCTCGAACCACTTCGGTGATCTTCATCAAGATATCATCGACAACTACCGCCAACTCATAGGACGGATAGCCATCACGCCTCCAAACGAGAAAATCACCATAATCGCCCCCCGGCTCGAAGACATGAAGACCCAGGCGCTGGTCCTCCGCCTCAAGAATGCCGGAAGCATAGTCTACGCGAAATCGCCAATTACGCTCCCCTGGAGCGCTGCATTCTCGCTCTGCATCCGATCTAAGTTCTTCAGGGAAGATCAACTCACCCCCTAACCTTTCGGGAGCGTGCCAATCAGATTTCCTGGCGGCCAAGTCCTTTCGCGAGACTTCGCAGGGGTAGATTAAACCCAGGTCTTTGAGATACCTCCAG
>JBCCBL010000230.1:0-4904 GCA_039034055.1 Verrucomicrobiota bacterium
CCTCGCCAACATGCTCGAGACGGTGATCCCGTATGCGGAGGACAAAAATCATCCATTCTTCGAAAAGCGCGAGGTAAAGACGCGCGGCATCCTCGTATTCTCCACTGACAAAGGCCTCTGCGGGCCACTCAATTCGAACATTTTCCGCGCTCTTGGGCAGGAAAAAGGCGACATTCGCTACTACTCGATTGGGCGCAAAGCGCGTCAGTTCCTCTCGCGTGCCAATAAAAATATGGTCGCTGACTTCGAGTTGACGGACGACGTCAAATTCGCCGAAGTTCGCCCAATGCTCGACACACTCTTCAACGACTACGATGCTGGTGTCATCGATACCGTTGAGGTGATCTATCCAGCCTTCGTAAATACCCTCAAACAAGAGCCAACGCTCCTCACAATCGTCCCCTTTATCGACGTGCACACGATGGTGGAAAAGCTCCGGGCGCGTGCCGGAAAGAACGACATCGGCGAGCTTCCTCAGGAGTCGCGGGAATTGAAATTTGAGCCTTCCGTCGACGCGATATTTGACGAGCTTCCGCGCTTATTTGTGCGCCAGGAAATTCATCAACTCCTCTACGAATCTAAGGCCTCTGAGCACAGCGCTCGTATGGTTGCGATGAAGACCGCAACTGACAACGCCGACAAGCTCAGCAAAACCCTGCAACTTCAATACAACAAGGCCCGCCAGGCTGCGATCACTCAAGAAATCCTTGAAATCTCGGCGGCCACTGCGGCCCATTAATCCTTTCTCAAATCTTTCAAAAAACTAAAAGAACAGCCCAATGAGCAACGTCGGAAAAATAATCCAAGTCATCGGTGCGGTGGTAGACGCTCAATTTGATGAGCAAACCCTCCCTGCAATTTATGATGCTGTCGAAGTCAATTATGAGGCCAATGGACAGCCCACCAAACTTGTCCTTGAAGTGCAGCAGCACTTGGGTGGAGCCGTCGTCCGCGCGGTAGCGATGTCTTCTACAGAAGGCCTGGTGCGCGGCATGGACATCATTGGGACGGGATCTCCCATTTCAGTGCCCGTCGGTGAGAAAGTGCTTGGACGCATTTTCAACGTAACGGGTGATACCGTGGATGAACGCGGTCCCTGTGATGCTGAAACGAGCTGGGGAATCCACCGCAACCCGCCTGAGCTGATCGATCAAGCGACTGATGCCGAAATCCTCGAGACTGGCATCAAAGTAATCGACCTCATCTGCCCCTTCGTCAAAGGAGGAAAAGTAGGTGCCTTCGGAGGTGCCGGTGTTGGTAAGACCGTTGTCATCATGGAGCTTATCAACAACATCGCGAAGGCCCACGGGGGATACTCTGTATTCGCGGGTGTTGGCGAGCGTTCTCGCGAAGGAAATGACCTCTATTGGGAAATGAGCGATGCGGGCGTTATTGACCAAAAGGACATTGCAAATTCAAAGGTCGCGCTAGTCTACGGGCAAATGAACGAACCTCCAGGTGCGCGTATGCGGGTCGCGCTGTCGGGCCTTACCATGGCCGAATATTTCCGCGATGAGAAAAACCAAGATGTTCTCCTCTTCGTCGATAATATCTTCCGTTTCTCTCAAGCGGGATCCGAAGTATCGGCACTCCTAGGACGTTCTCCCTCTGCGGTGGGTTATCAGCCGACGCTCTCCCAAGAAATGGGTAACTTGCAGGAGCGGATCACCTCCACCAAAAAGGGATCGATCACTTCTTTCCAAGCCGTCTACGTCCCAGCGGATGATTTGACCGACCCAGCGCCGGCCAACACCTTCGCGCACTTGGATTCCACCATCGTATTGGAGCGTTCAATCGCGGAACTCGGAATCTACCCTGCGGTAGATCCCCTCGCATCTGTCTCCAATGCTTTGGATCCAGCCATCGTGGGAGAAGAGCACTTTAAGGTCGCTCGCGGAGTTCAGACTGTCCTGCAGCGGTATAAGGATCTCCAGGACATTATTGCGATTCTCGGTCTTGACGAGTTATCTCCAGAGGACAAGCAAGTGGTCTTCCGTGCCCGGAAAATTCAGAAATTCCTCTCACAGCCCTTCTTTGTCGGTGAAGTCTTTACCGGGATTCCAGGCATCTATTGCTCCGTGAAAGATACGGTAAAAGGCTTTAAGATGATTCTTGATGGCGAGTTGGACCATATCGCAGAAAACGATTTCTCCTACAAAGGCGCTATCGAAGGTGTCCTCGAATCCGCAAAGGCGTAATCTCTATCAATTAGCCAGATGGCCATTGCTCTCAAAATCGTCACACCGGACGCCGTCGCATTTGACGAGACCGTAGACTCGGTGATCCTCCCAACCGCTGAGGGTCAAATGGGCGTGTTGCCTGGACACATCCCCGTTTTGGCCCAGATCGAAGCAGGGCAACTCCGAGTCGCTCGCGACGGTGGGACCGAATCCCTGGCAATCGACAAGGGATTCGCCGAAGTATGTGCGGATACCGTTGCCATTCTTACCGAAGCCGCGATTGATGTCGCGGATATCAATCTTGATCAGGTGAAAGAGGCTAAAGAACGTGCCAAGAAGGCGATTGAAGAGGCTGATGACTCAATAGACCCAGCTGAACTTGAAAGACTCGAAGCGACGGTACGCTTTGCATTAGCTCAGGAAATCACCAAAGCCTCTAAATAAAGGCTTGGCATTGACTGCCAGAATTGACTCGCTGAGGATCTTCTTTCTGGAATGAAGGTGGTCTATCAGCTAATTGCACTTATCTTCGCAATCGGTCTTATCCTCGGGCCGAAATCGCTCATGCAGGTGTCTGCTTGGGGAATTATGCTCGTTGATTACTCAGAAGACTCAACATTCAGTAATGCGATTCAGGATACATTCAGCGGCAAGCGACCCTGCAATATGTGTTTGTCCTTAGCTGAATCACCACCAAAGGACTTTAGCCTGAATCTGAGCCAAAATCCAGTATTAGACACGCTCAAAACCTTCCTTTCCGAGGATCCATTGGGACTGAGGGTGCCTCTGGCGATAATCACAAAGCTTCGATTTATCCTCACGTTTCAAATACCTGAAGGGGTGCTATTGATCGAAACGCCTCCTCCAAAGTTTATATAATTATTAGGTCGATTCCGTCGAGAATTGTATCTGATTACTGAGGACCATTTTCTGGACAGGAGTTCATGAGATTCCTGCCTTTCACATCCACTGGCTGGGTGTGAAATGGTTGAGATTCGTACTACATATGACATGACAATATATATATGTCAGAAGTAAGTCGATCGCGAGAAAGTTCCAATAAGAATCTTCGACTGCTTGTGAGCGAACGATTCGAAATCAAACTGAATGTAAGTCTCTATTCGTGAGACATTTAAAACTTTTATAAAATGGATTTTAAAAATTTTGTATCTTCAATTCTAGTATTTTTAGTGGGCTATGAGATAGCTCTTGCTCACGACAGCTATACATCCTCGCGTCCTGACGGACACGCGCCCATCTCGGTAATGGGTGATCACGTTCACAAAGCCGGGGAGTGGATGGCTTCCTATCGCTTCATGCACATGAATATGGATGGGATGCGTTCGGGGGATTCTTCACTCAGCGCCTCAGAGGTTTTTATGAGCGATGGGGGTTATACGGTGACTCCTGAAAAGATGACGATGGAAATGCACATGCTGGGTCTGATGTATGCGGTGAGCGACCGAATCACTCTGATGGCGATGGCAAATTACACCGAAATAGAAATGGATCATCAAATAAATCCGATGGCGCAACCCTTGGTGAATGCCAATAGTGGTAGTGATCAATTCACTACAAGGTCGGATGGAATCGGTGATACGCGCGTAGGGGCACTTTATCAATTCTACGAGAATCAGAACAAGCGTGCCCACCTGGGTCTAGCGGTGAGCCTCCCGACGGGCTCGATTGACGAAACTGACTTCACTCCGATGCCCGGAATGCCCCCCTCATTTGTTGATCAAGATTTACCGGCTCCGATGCAATTGGGGTCTGGCACCTTTGATCTGATACCCTCGATCACCTGGCTTCATCAATTCGAGAAAGCGTCTTACGGCTTGCAGGCCTCGGGTAAGATTCGCATGGAAAGCGAGAATGATCGCGGATACCAACTTGGGAACGTGTTTGAAGTGATTCACTGGGCTGCCTATGCGCCCAATAGCTTCCTGAGTTTTGAGGGCGGTCTGGCCTATAAGCATGTCGGTGATTTATCAGGACTCCAGGAAGGCATCGGCCGAATGGGTCCAGCCGGTCGCTCGGTAACCACGGCCTTCAATGAAAACTATGGGGGAGAAAGTCTGGATTTATTGATTGGTTTGAATTTTCTATTCAAGAATGGGCACCGCCTTGCAATCGATTTAAGGGCTCCGGTATGGGAGGATTTAAACGGCGTGCAACTCGAGACCGACTATATCCTCACCGCCGGTTGGCAAAGAGCCTGGTAACCATCTCCAGAGTACAAACATTTGCTCGTGGGGTCCCTATCATTAGGCCTTCTAAGAATGAAGGGCAAAAGGGGTTTTCAGATTTCAGGCTCAGTCGGTTCTGAATCGTTGAGCCTTTCTAGGCGCTCTCGGGCAAGGGTGGCGGCTTCCCGGCTTTGTGGTTTTTCGGCCCGGAGCCGGGCATGGACATTTGTATTCGATTCGTTTTGATTATCTCGGTCTCCAATTTCAGAGATCCGTTGTCCGGCGATAATCTCGCCTATTTCTGAAGCTTGCGATTGAGCTTCCACGATAAATTCCACGGATTCGTGAACTTGGGTCGATTTTGCTAAGTGTATCTGTGCGAGTTCATCGTCCCATGATGTGTGGAGTGCCGCAAACTTTTGATCGAAAGGGCGAAGTCTTTGCGCGCCTCTTAGAGTTTCGATAGCTAGAGGGAGTTTTTCTCGCCCGTGAAAATAGCCCGAGGATTGGAACAGAACCTCAACCGGTAGGTTTGGCA
>JBCCBL010000231.1:0-4878 GCA_039034055.1 Verrucomicrobiota bacterium
CAACCTTTTCGCAGCAACGAATCAGCCCATCAACAGCATTGTCAACAGCCTCTGAATCGACTGCCTCAAGAATAGTAGAAAGGACATCCCGCTCCATTGAGATCACTTCTTTGAAAGTGGAGATAATATTAGAATTTCTAGAATCATGAGAAAGGGTAATCATGTAGCAGATAAAATAACTGACAGATAGAATTACATTATCTTTCTGATGCGCAATTTTTCACCAAAAACGAACGAGATAACCCTCCATTCCGATACCTGTCAGACTTGAATCGTAGAACTTACCCAGCAACCGATAACCACAGTTGCAATGCAGAGAAGCTCTGAATGACTCCCCATACGGTCTAGCACCAAAACAGCCCTTGACCTAGAATTCACAAACAATGAAATCTAGGGAATCACCCTCAAGCGGATAAAATCGTTATTCGCTTAGCACACCGCAGATCATCAGAAACTTTGAAATACGCATTCGACACTTCACCGAAACAGGGATTCAAGATTACTCATGGTCTCACTAGTATCACAGGCTGGATTTTTAATAAGTCTGGGTGCGGACCTGAGGAAGTAGTTGTCTGTGTGTGCGATCAGCGGCTCGAAGCAGAAATTGTCGAGCGCCCCGACGTATTTGAGCGTTACTCAAGCGATGGATTAAAATCTCTTTCTACAGGCTTCAGGCTCACCTCCAATCTCCTCAAGTCGGGAAAACACGAGCTTACTCTCGAAGTCCAATTTCCCGGAGAAACGTCGCCACGGTTTATCGTTGAAAAACAGATCAAAATCTTCGGGAAGACCACTAAACAGACCGATCTGGCAAAGGGGCAATCGCGCTACTGTGTAGACCTACCTCTCAAATCAAAACTAATTCATTGGGGTTCGGGGCTATTCACATTTCGTGGTTGGTTTGCGGATGCAGACAAGCGGCCTGCAAAGCGTGTCATCGGCCGCATCGGGCGCCGTATAATTATCGCAGAAACGGAAGCGCGCCCCGATGTTTCGGCCTCGCTCGGGACTGCGAGCGCCAGGATTCGCTATGGTTTCAAGGCAGAATTTACGACTGGACCCGGCCCAAAATTCCTGAAAATCGAAGTCGAAACCGAAGATGGACGAGCCTTCGAAATCCACCGGCAACTGTTATTCAATACTATTTTCAATTTTCGTAAGGATTCTTACGAGCTTTGGATCAAGAGACGTGACACCTTCTATCCACGAAGACTTCAAGATGATCTCGCAAGTTTGGCTAAAATCGAGGAAGGGCCTACAATCTCAGTGCTCCTACCAACCTACAATACCGATCCTTTTTTCCTGAGAAAAACGGTCGAAAGTGTCGTGGAACAAATCTATCCGAACTGGGAATTATGTATCGCGGATGATGCCTCAACCTCGGAGGAAACTAACCGGGAGCTCAAGGAAATTGAAAAGCTCTCGCCCAAAATCAAAGTCACCTACCGAGAAAAGAACGGACACATCTCAGAAGCATCGAATAGCGCGTTGGGGCTCTCAACCGGCGACTGGGTGTGCTTTCTAGATCACGACGACCTGCTGTCTCCGCGTGCACTCCTAAAATTTGCAGAGGCCATAGCAGCAGACTCTAAATTGCGCTTCATCTATAGTGATGAGGACAAGATCGATACGAAAGGCCGTCGCAAAGAACCTCACTTTAAGACCGATTGGAACCCAGATCTTCTATACAGCCAAAACTATATCTGCCACCTTACCGCCATTCAGAAGGACTTAATAACTGCGGTCGGCGGATTCCGAAAGGGTCTAGAAGGCGCGCAAGACCATGACCTATTCTTACGCACCACCCAACGTCTCAATGCGGAACAGATTCTCCATATTCCCGAAGTGCTCTACAGCTGGCGGATGATCGAAGGGTCCACAGCCACATCATCCTGGGAAAAGGATTATACCCATAAAGCTGGTCTTAAAGCCGTGGCTGATCTTTTTGGAAATTCCGTTGAAGCGGTGACTGATGGTACAGTCGCAAACGTTTATCGAGTAAAATTCAAAATTCCGGCACCCACCCCAAAGGCGAGCATTATGATCCCGATGCGCGACCAAGCAGACGTCACAAAACAGTGCATTGATTCCATATTTGAAAAATCAAGTTACGAAAATTTCGAAATCCTTATCCTTGATAATGACTCTCAGCTGCCTGCCACGCGTGAATATTTCGAGGAAATCGCTAAGAATCCAAAGATTCGTATCATCTCATACCCCAAGCCGTTTAACTACTCCGCTATCAACAACTTTGGCGCGAGTCACGCGGCTGGCGATATCCTAGTCTTACTCAACAACGATATCGAAGTCATTTCTGGAGATTGGATCGAAGAGCTTGTTCGTCATGCCGTGCGTCCGGAAATTGGCTGCGTCGGGGCCAAACTATACTACCCCGATGATACAATCCAACACGCCGGCGTAATTGTTGGAATCGGAGGAGTCGCAGGACATAGCCAAAAACACCTAGACCGCGAAGCTTATGGCTATCATTCTAGGCTTTTGACCACCCAAAACTATACAGCGGTGACAGCGGCCTGTCTTGCAATCCGGAAAGAAACCTATCAAGAACTCGACGGATTTGATGAAAACCTTGCAGTAGCTTTCAACGACGTCGACTTCTGCATCCGCGCCGATAAAAAAGGATACCGTAACCTATGGACTCCTCATTGCGAACTGTATCATCATGAATCGAAAAGCCGCGGACAAGACGACACCCCCGCAAAAGCCGCACGATTTAAAAGCGAAATCACCTATTTGAAATCTAAACACGACCTCAAACATGACCGATTCTACAATGTAAACTTGGACCCGGCAAATGAGCGTTTCATGATCCTATCCCATGGCGGTCAAAAAAGATCGCGCGAAACGGCGCTTTAAAGCATTCCGAGAGCACATCTCATTTATCTTTCCAATAGACTTAAATATCAGAGCCAACCAAGGCACTAATCGTGAAAACTCCAAAGATTTTTCGAAACAAAAAGGAACTCCTCTTCGGTAATATCGAATCAATCTCCGAGTCATCAGTATCCGGCTGGCTTACTCATAGAGACCACACCAAACTTCCGGTGACAGTAGAAATTGTTCTTAATGACACTGTCATAGGGAACGGAATTGCCGATACATTTCGCGAGGACCTTTCTCAACAAGGATTAGGCGATTGTGGATTCAATATAGTTTTCAACCAGAAAATTGAACCAATGCGACTGATTGAAGATGGAACTATTCTTTCCAATGGAAAAGAGTATGCTGTAGCTGAGTTCGCAAAATCAAATGAATTATTGAGGTCCAAAGAACATATACCTCAAATAACTGGCAGTATTGATCGCGTAGACTCTCTGATGATTGGTGGCTGGATGAAAATTGAAGGAGTGAATTCCGCAGCCCCATTTATAATATTCAGCCTGAGGGATAAAATTATTGCTTATGCAATTGCTGGTCAAGCCCGACCCGATCTCGAAGCAGCAGGAATTGGTGCACGCGGCTTCCAATGTGTTCCCCTTCGCCCTTATTCTATATCAAATTTTCTAAAACACGGTATAGCCGAGGTTAATGGCTACGCCACAAACGTTTCAAAATTCACCCAATCTCTTTCACCGCACTCTGACGCACAAAAGGTAGAATCAGATAGACCCCTCCTCTATTTTTGGCCGGATAATCGAGAACACAATTGCTACCTTGACGCCATATACTCTGCTCAAGACTCAAAGATCGAGTGTCAACCAGGGGACCTCGAGGATGCTATCAACGAAATTGAAAATGGAAACCGAAAGGTAGTTTTCCACCTCCATTGGGTGACTCCCGTAATTGGCCCCGTCCGTAGCGATTCTAGACGACACGCAGTCGAGCGTTTCGTGGCACGGCTGAGAAACTTCCAGCAACTTGGAGGTAAAGTAGTGTGGACCGTGCACAACTTGCTCGGTCACGATGCCGATCGAAGAGCATGGCAATTATCACTTTCCAGAAAAGTTGCCGACATAGCAGACCTGATACTGGTTCATAATCAAGAAGTGCAACGGAGAATCTGCGAAACCTATCGAACAACATCATCAAAAATAAAAATCGTCGACCACCCAAGTTACGAAGGGTTTTACAAGAATGAAATTTCCCGCAAAGAAGCTAGGCAGCAGCTCCGAATCAAACCCAACTCAATTGTATTTGGTTTTATAGGACAGTTACGGCCTTACAAAGGAATAGAGGAACTTGTAATAGCATTTGCAAAGTTTCGACAACGTCATCCACAGGCCGAATTAATAATAGCAGGGCGCCGGGTTCATCCGTTCGACCTTCGGGCTCTTGCTGCAAAAACCAAAGCGATTCCAGGAATACACCTTTATGAAGGACATATTAAGAACGACGACCTTCAATTATATTACAAGGCCATTGATGCAAGTGTCCTTCCATATAGGGATATTCTAACTTCCGGGTCCGTTCTTTGCTCCGCAAGCTTCAGCGTTCCAGTGATAGGACCAATGTGTCCGGCATTATCCGCAGTAGTAGAAGATAATGTATCTGGAATCCTCTACAAAACAAGTTCAAGCCTGACTGAGAATGCCCATGCAATCGAATCGTGTATGGGGCGCTTTTCAGAACTCTCAGCAACGGAAGTGGACAAAATGAACCTTTCCATTCTGGAAAGCGTGGATCAGCTACAGCCACGGAAAATAAGCGAACGTCTATTTAGCGAAGTCTTCGAAGTATTAGAAAAAACAAAAATTCAGCGTGAGCACGAATACCGAGGAGTTAAATATTTCTGTTCAGAGGCATTCCATACTAGAGAAACTACCGCAGCTGCAATCGTTCTAAACTATGGCGATCCCAGTAAGGCGAGAAACACCATTAAGTCTCTCAAAGAAAGCGAGGATGGTGATAATTTAGAAA
>JBCCBL010000232.1:0-4822 GCA_039034055.1 Verrucomicrobiota bacterium
GATCACGGCGACCGCACCACTGAGCCGAATGGGCAGTCCTTTGCGGCCCGCTTCTAAGGTTTCCTGGAAGCCTTTCTTTCCTGAAAACCCACCGATGAAGAGGAAGGTCGTCAGTTTGAATAGTGGATTCTTTATGAGCTTGTTGAAGCGTTCGGAATTCTCTTCGAGGTTTGCCATTTTAACTCGGTAGCCGTGGAGGATGCGGTCAATAGCCATTCCAAGAACGGTTCCATACAGCAGGGCTAAGGGGAGCGCCCCCGCAAAAACGTAGTATTCCCAGCCGAACCATGCGGCGACCGGGGCGTTTATGATGCCGGCGAATAATCCGGAGACCGGTCCCGCAAGGAGGAATTTCCCGATGCTGAGAGACAGGGGGGTCAATATGAGCGATAGGATGTATCCGATTGACGCACTGAGGGCGAACAATAGCAGGTTACAATTGAAGATGAGAACTAGGAGAAACAGTATGATGTAGAGTCCCGGCGCCACATCTGGTGGGGCGGAGAATCCCATGACACCGCCTAAAACTGTGGCGGATAGGATTTGAAAGGCGGTTAAGTTGCCTCGTAGGAGTTTACCAATTTTACGGAAGAGAAACATAGCGGTAGGCGGGTTGTGGTTGTGTGCAGCTTTGCCGGCAGGATCGAGATAAGACGGTGGAATGAGGCGGTCAATTCATGATGATTTTCCCCCGGAATTTTGCTTCAAAGCCTTTCGATAGGATGCGACCGTTTTTGATTGTTTCGACTATCTTACCAGACCATGTTTTGCCAATGTAAGGGGAGTGAGGGTTTCGATATAAAATGTCTTCTGAGGCGACTCTTGTTTCTTGAGTCGGGTCAATGATCACTAGATCTGCCTGGGCTCCGGGAATCAGCTTTCCTCGGTCTTCGAGACCGAAGCGATCAGCGACATTGCCGGATGAAAGAGCCACCAGGCGCTCCCAGGAAAGGTCACCTTGTTTGAGGATGCGCTCGATGAACGGATTGAGTAGGTGCTGAACGCCCGAGATGCCACCCCATGCTTGAGAGAACGGTATGCCCAATTTCATCGATGTCAGGCATGGGGAGTGATCCGATCCGATGGTGTCGACTGGCCCCCTAACGACTGCTTCCCAGAGCGCATCACGGGTGTGAGCATCACGCAACGGTGGAGCGCATTTTGCAAGAGCACCGTGTTCCTGAAGATCGGTTGCTAACAATTCGAGATAGTGGGGACAGGTCTCAGCGGTGACGTCGACACCTTCGGCGCGTGCCTTGTGGACCAGCTCAAAGCCTGGAACATTGCTAATGTGAACGATATGGATGCGGCAGCCCGTTTCCTTTGCCAGCTCAAGAGCCTCTCGAATTGCAATCAATTCTGCCTCGATCGGGCGTGAGGTGAGCCATGCATCGATATCTTCCAGGTTATTTTTTCGGGCTTGCAGAGCGAGCTTTTGGGTGAGGACCTCGTCTTCTGCATGAAGGGCGAGGATCTTACCGGTTTCCGCGATGATCTCCATTCCGGTTTTTAGGGATTCGTGATCGACCCTTGGGAAATCATCGAGTCCGCTGCTCGACATGAAGGCCTTGAATCCGATCACTCCGGCTTCGGCGAGCGTCTTGATGTGTTCCAGATTTATCGGTGTCAATCCCCCCCAGAGGCCAAAGTCGATGCAGCTCTTCTGCTCGGCAACGGCCTTTTTTTTCTGAAAGAGGTCGGCAGTCAACGTGGGAGGATCCGCATTGAGTGGCATCTCGAACACACTGGTGATCCCGCCATTGAGGGCGGCGCGGCTTCCGGTTTCCCAACCTTCCCAGTCGGCGCGCCCCGGTTCATTGAAATGAACGTGGGCATCAATGGCTCCCGGTATTACGATGTTTCCATGCAGGTCGACGATGTCTTCGCCGTTACTTGCCGGGAGTTGTGAACTGATTGCTTCGATCCGCCCCTCATTTATCGATAAATCACCGCATTCAATTTTATCGGGAGTGACGAATCTTCCATTTTTGAGAAGCATCAAGTGTTGATTGGCTGGAGGTGTATTACGCTGATTTCGGGTCGACAGTTGAACCGTAGACCATGTTGATTGCCAACCCCTCGGGTGACAAAGATTTTTCTTTGATCCCAATTGTAAAGGCCCGCGCTGAAGGCCTTGTCGCTGATCGGCAGAATGGGGCGAATGTCAGTGAAAGGTATCTTAAGTTGACCACCGTGAGTATGTCCGCAGAGCATCAGATCCCAGTCGTAGGGTTGGAGTACGGTCTTTGAATCCGGGTTATGCGAAAGCACTAGTCGGGGTAGGCGAGGGCTCTTCGTTTCATCGAGCCGTTGGAGGCAATTTTGTGGACGACAAGTTCCCGACCAAATGTCTCCGAGGCCGTATAGTTCAAGAGTCTGATCTCCACATTTGATGATACGTTTTTCATTGAATAGAGTATCAAAACGGCACGCTTTGAGGAGGTTTAGCATCGGCTTGAAGGTAACCATGCCATCGGGTCGGGGAGCGAAGTCGTGGTTTCCGATTATGGCGTATGCGGGAGCTATTTCGGAAATCGGAGCGAGGGTTTCGATGAACCTGGCTTGATCTGGGAAATCAGTGGTTTGATAGTCGCCCGTCAGGCAGACGAAGTCTGGATCGCAGGAATTTGCCGCAAGGTTTACCGCCCGTTTCAAAAGCTCGAATGGAACGTCTTCCGAGCTGTGAAAATCGGAAAGGTGTAGGAGGGTGATCGTTTTTTCAATTCCCGGAAGCGGGATGTCGGTGTGCGTGACCTCGAAATCAGAAGCTTCTCGACGCATGTAGCCGTAGATTCCGACAGGCGCGGCTAGGGTGCCTAATAGTGAGAGCCAAAAATTTCTTCGCGAGAGACTCATTTAAACTACGGTCGGATGGCAGGATCCTAGATTCACCCGAAAACGAGGAATTGAGGGAGCGGAGATTAGGCTTTTCTAAGTTGTCGAATAGTTTCGGTAAACACCGCTGCAGCGGTCCGCATATCGTCCGGAGCTACATATTCTGCGGGGTTGTGGCTAAGGCCTTCACGACAGCGAACAAAGAGCATGCCCACGGGCATTGCTGCAGACATCGCAACGGCGTCGTGACCTGCCCCACTGAATAGGAAGGGGGCCTCTTGTTGGAACTGTTTGACGGATGAATCGAGGGCCTGGCAAAGCTCGCCATTCATCTGCACCGATGGAGCTTGCATCATATAGTCCCAGCTCAGCCCCAGGCGGCGGGATTTCGCAATCTTCATGGCCTGCGCGTGAAGTTGATCGGCCACGTCTTCAAGAATTTCATCATTTGGGTGCCGAATATCGAGGGATACGAGGACATTGCCTGGTATCACATTGCTCGCTCCTGGACTGACATGCACCTGGCCAACGGTGGCTCTCATCTCGAGGACTTCTTGGGCGAGTTTTTCGGTGAGGCCTATCCACTCGGCAGCTCCGCAGAGTGCATCATGCCGCCAATCCATAGGCGCAGTGCCGGCGTGGCCGGATTTGCCTCGCCACTCGATTCGGACGCGTTTTTGGGCAGCGATGGCCGAGACCACACCCGTTGCGCATTTTAAGCCTTCGAGCACCGGGCCCTGCTCAATATGGGCTTCAAGGTAGCCCATGGCGCGCTTCGGTTGCTGCATGTCTCGGATCGCGATATCGGGATCGCGTCCCCAATTCCTGATCGCATCAGCCATAGAAGCGCCGTCTCGGTCGACAGTTTCAAGCAGGCTCGCACGGAGGGTCCCCGCGACATAGGAGCTACCCAGGTAGGCGGTCTGGAAGCGGAGGCCTTCTTCGTCGGAAAATCCGACAATCTCAATGTCGAAGGGCATCGCTTCTCCCTGATGTTTAAGCTCTTCGGCGGCAGCCAAGGCAATGAGAAAGCCCATGGGTCCATCGTATTTTCCGGCATCGCGAACCGTGTCGAGGTGCGAGCCAAGGTATAGGTTTTGCCGTTCCTCGGGTAATGGATGGCTTCCGACAATTTTTCCATGAATATTCCCGAGCATATCCTCCCAGACACTAGCGCCGGCGCTTTCGAGCCATGGCGTGACGGTATGATTCACGCGACGCATCGCGTTTGACATGAATGGGCGCGTGATTTTGTCCGGCTCTTCGCTGATTGACGCGAGGATCTCTACGCGCTCCATCAAGCGTTCAAAGACCGCATCGCTGATGTCGAGACCTTGGCCCATCAACTTCCTCGGTAGGTGCTGTAACTCCAAGGAGATGCGAGAAGGGGGACATGGTAATGAGCTTGGGGATTTGAAATGCCGAATCGGATCGGGATCGTGTCGAGGAAGCGAATATCCTCGCTGGCAACGCCCTTTGATTCGAAGTAGGGGCCGATCTTAAAAAGCAGTTCATAGTTTCCTGCTTCAAAGGAACCACCCTCTAGCAGTGGGTGGTCGGTGCGTCCATCGGAGTTGGTCGAAGTTTCCAGGATTAAGGAGTCTTCATCCGTATCGAGCCGCCATAGTTCGATGGAGACCTCGGCTGCCGGGGTGCCGTGGTAAGTATCAAGGATGTGCGTGGTCAGTTTGGACATTTAGAAAAGCTAATCGATTACTGTCGCATGGAGACGGTGCCATGCAATGCGTTTTATCTGTTCTAGGGCAGCAAATTTTTCCTCAGACATATCATGTCCTAGGCGCGCCGCAAAATTTTCAAAAATGGAATCTTGGGTGTGATCTTTCACGCAGATGATGAAAGGGAAGCCAAATTTCTCACTGTAGCGAGCATTCATCGCTTGCATCGATTGGAATTTTTCGGGGGAAAGTTGATCCAGTCTTGCCGATTGCTGTTCGCCAGTTGAGTGCTCGGTGAGTTGATTGGTAAC
>JBCCBL010000233.1:0-4801 GCA_039034055.1 Verrucomicrobiota bacterium
AAGAAGGGGTTGAAGCTGTTTCGGTAATAAGGTGTGATATACATATATTCTAATTTTTGATGTTTAATCTCGGTGAGTGCTTTACGTTTGCAAATGCTCTGCCAGCAAATCTAGAAATCTTAAGTGTCTTATAATCAGATATTTATGGTTTATAAACTATTCTTACGGTGATTCATATTGCTACATATAGAGCCAATTTGGCACACTTATTATAAGAGACACATTGACCCAATGCGTAAAGAAAGGTTTTGCAAGATCGATTCGAAGCCTCAGACTCATCGAGTTTCGTTTAATGGCTGAGACCTTCCGCGATATTCATATTTTCACACACGAATTCTTCCCGAATCACGGGGGCGCGGGGATCGTCGCGGAACAGATGGCGATCGCCGCACAGATGAATGGGCATCGGGTGCGCTTATGGGCTCCTCAGATGAGCATGGAGGCCAGTAAAGGAACCCGCAAACCCTTCAATATCCTTCCCCTGCCGGTCAAAGGCAGCATGGATTGGAGCTGTCGGGTGCAACACGTTTCCCAGGTTGTGCGCTATATCAAGCGCTATGGTTTTCGGGAGAATAGTATCCTACATATCGCAGAACCGGGAGCGATGCTTTCATGGCTCTATTTTCAACTCAGACGGTCTTTTCCAAAAAATCTTCCGATTGTGATCACCCTGCACGGATCGGAGATCTTGCGCTTCTCGGGTTCCATCCATCGCAAGGCATTGTTTTGGCGATTCCTCAAACGTGTCAGGCGCATTCAGGTACTTTCCGAATCCAATCGACAACTGCTCTTTGAAAATTTTCCAAGACTTCGTCGGGACAAGGTAGTCGTCACTCCCGGTGCCCCGAGGATCCTCCCTCCAAGTGATGCCCCGAAGATTGAAATCCCCAGTAAAGCCGGCCGACTAGCAATCCTCAGCGTGGGCCGCATCCATCCGCGAAAAGGTCACCGCTTCCTGCTTTCCTGCCTCAAGCAGCTCAGCACCGAAGAACAGAAACAGATTTGCCTATGGTTCGCCGGACGGGTCGTTGACCGGCGCTATCAAAAAGAGGTCGAAATCATTGCTAACAGATCCAAAATCCCGATACACTTTTTTGGGCCTGTATCCGATTCTGACTTACAAAAACTCTACAACACCTCGGACATTTTTGCCATGACCAGCCGACAGACCGGAACGAGCATTGAAGGCTTTGGCCTAGTCTACCTTGAAGCCTCCCAAGCGGGGCTTCCCATAATCGCGAATCGAACCGGCGGCGTATCTGAAGCAGTGATTGATGGCACTACCGGCCTGCTTGCTAATCCTGGCGACAGCAATAGTCTGCTCAAAGCTGTACGCGCCCTCATCCAGAATCCTGAAATCCGTCACACTCTCGGTGAGTCCGGAAAAAAATTTGCAGAAACAGCAAACTGGAAAGACGCTGCCGTATCTGTCTACAGCAACCTTTGAGCAGAATCGAAAGGCACTTTAGGCCCGAGTCCGCGGGGGGCTTATTGCTTTTTTAGAGTTTTTGACAAATTGTGAAGTGCAATTGTGAAGCGGGTGATTGACTAATTCGTCAATCGCCCAAAGCTCGGCCTCATGCCAAAAATCTTCGTTACACTACTCGTTCTCATTTTCTCTGTTTCCGGAGTCCGATTGATCAACTCCGCGGAGCCGAACCAGCTCCTCACGGCCCCCGGTTATGATTTCAGCAATCTCGACAGCGAACTACGGCGGGGCATCGATCAAAACATCGTCCCAGGTGTATCCCTGTTGCTATTACACCGAGGTCGGCCTGTTTTCGCCGGAGCCTACGGTCTCAGCGACATTTCAGAAGGCTCTCCATTCCTCCTCTCAACCGTAGCGCGCATCTACTCGTCTAGTAAATGGGTCAGCGGTGCAGCCCTTGCGGCGGGAGCAGAAGATGGGCTTTATGAGCTAAGCGATACCGCCGGAGAATACCTTCCGGACTACGCAAATATGGGTGTGGTGGGCAGTGACGAACTCACCTCGCCTACCCTTGCTGAACTATTCTCTCACAGCTCGGGGATGATCCCTGATTCGGCTCCCAGCTACGATGAAAGCATTACCCTTCAAGAAGCGGTGGACCAGCTCGCCGACATCGTGAACCCACTTCAGGTATTTCCTGGAGAGCGCGCGAATTACGGTTCAAATTCCATGGCAGTAGCGGGAGCAATCATTGAGCAACAAGCAGGAGAGGGCTTCGAGGCCTACCTCAAACGCCGCCTCCTAGATCCGCTGGATATGAACAACACCTCTTTCAATCCCACCGCGGCGGAGGTCTCACGAATGGGTCCGGTCTACATCAAACTCTTCGGCCGCTGGTCTCCCTTTGTAACGCCCCCAAATCCAGACGCCACCAACCTGAACCCGGCTCTCGCCGCAGGACTATATGGCACCATTGACGACTACGCCCGTTTCCTTCTCATGTTCCGCAACCAGGGAAGATATTTCGGTAATCAAATTCTCTCAGAAGACTCTATCGAGACGATCCGCACCAATCAAATTGGGGACATCCCCTTCGTCGGTCTGGTCGGAGCGGGAACCAGCACCCGCTATGGCTTGGGCTGTTGGCTGGATCAGGTTCAGGAAAACGGCGTGGCGTCCTTTGTCTCGAGCACCGGCTTTGCCGGAACTTACCCCTGGTATGACGAGGTGAATGACCTAGCCGGCATATTTTTCATTCAAGTTTCCCTAACCGGCGGCACCGATACATTCACCGAAGATGTGGTCACCGCAGCGACCCTCGCTGTCAATGGGGGAGACACAGCAAATTTACCGACACTCAATATCGCTTCACAAATCGAGCGCTAACCGAGCACCTTCCCTGCATCCCTTCCCTCTGTCCGCTCTTGATCGCACTCCTCGTGTCTGATCTGGAGTAGGCTCTCATCCGTATGAAGCTCGATCATATCCAAATGACGATGCCGACTGGACAAGAGGCGACCGCACGAGCGTTTTTCATTGGGATTTTCGATATGGAGGAGTTATCGAAACCAGCACATTTGAAAGATCGCGGAGGATGCTGGTTGAAAAACGGGCCGATGAATTTGCATATCGGATCTGAGCATCCATTCATTCCTCAGAAGAAGGCCCATCCCGCCTTCATTGTGAACGACATTCTAGAGATCGAGAGGCGCCTCCGCGAACAAGGCTTCCCGATAAAGTGGGATCAAACCTTCACTGATCGCCAGCGATTCTACACCGAAGATCCTTTTGGTAATCGTATCGAAATTCTTAGAGACGGTGACGGATTTTCACAAAAATAATTCAGGCACAGGCTCGACTTAATTCTCGGTTTGGTCCTTGCTCGTCGATATGGAGCCAGCAGACCTATCAAAGCGCTTAGAATTTTTGAGGCAATCGGAGCGGCTCAAGGACACCATTCGAAGTGCCCACACGACACAGGGACGCACTGAGAGTGTTGCCGAGCATACTTGGCGCTTTGCCCTGACAATTCTTACGTTCTCTGACCTCTTGCCAGAAATCGACCTCCTGAAACTCTTGAAGATTTGTATCATTCACGACCTTGGTGAGGGAATCAGTGGGGACATCCCCGCACCCGAACAATCCGATACGGCACCAAAGTCCGAACAAGAGCGGGACGATTTTATAAAAATCACTGAGGATTTACCCGAATCCCTGCGGGGCGAATTTCTTGAATTGTGGGACGATTATGAATACGTTCGGTCTGACGAAGCGAAGATTGCCAAGGCGTTTGATAAACTAGAAACCCTGCTCCAACACACCCAAGGTAAGAATCCAGAAAACTTCGACTATATATTTAATCTTGGGTACGGAAGACAGCATACGGATGCATTTCCCATAAGCAGGGCTCTCCGAAATATCATCGACACCGACACCAAAGCTCTGGCAAAGGGTGCTAACTGAACCTGACTCTCTAGATTGCTGTGAATCGGCGGCACTCAGCGCCAAGGCCGGGTGCTACTGGCCGTGGATCGAGCATCAGTTTCTTACACAGCCTTGTTAGGAATCAATCGTTTTATCCATCGAGTTGAAACCCTCATCCCACTGTGTTGAGACACTTCTTTTACATTCTTTGCTTCGATGTTGAATCCAAGTTTTATTAGAATCTTCGTAGACGCGAAATTGCCATCTACAGGGCTTGCTTGAACTTCTGAAAAACCTTCCTTTTGCGCGATTCCTATCAGGTGGTTTGCTGCTTCACTCGCTATTCCTCTATTTTTAAATTTCGGATGTGTCGAAAACCCCAGGACCGCCCTATCTTCTGTTAATTCGTTGAGGACACAAACACCACATTTTTGATCCGAATCAGCAAAACTAATTATATAGTTTCTATTCCTTCCGTTTTCGTTTTTTTCTTCAAATCCTGAGACGATATCAGCTGAATCATCTAATTCGAAAGGATATGGAATCCCGTTGAGATGTTTTGCTACGCCCCAATCAGAGTAGAGCTCAAATATAAACCCAACGTCAGCTTTTGTGATCAATCTGTAACTGAGGTTTAAAGAATTCATCTTCGCTTACCCAACAACCGGATAACTGGATCAACTCCTATGGAATACACACTGAAGCGACTTAGGTAGTCAAATACGTTATTGCTTACGCTCAATCGGAATATTTAGCCAAAATAGAGAGCCCGCCCCAATCTGGCTCTGAACTCCCATCGTCGCACCGATTTTCTTCCCCAGTTTGCCGACGATGGCAAGGCCCAGGCCATTCGCCTTTTCACCTCGAGTGACTCCACCTTTCACTGGTGTCCTAGGGCGCCTCCCCCGTTGCTTCCCAACAGTGCGGCGGGGTCGAAGTTGTCCGCGG
>JBCCBL010000234.1:0-4799 GCA_039034055.1 Verrucomicrobiota bacterium
ATCCGGAAAGGAAGTGTGGTGACCGATGAAGCTGGCGGGATCACTCAGCACATTGGGGCCTACAAAGTGAAGTCTCCGGAAACAGGCGAAACGATCACTTTCATCGATACACCAGGCCACGCCGCGTTTTCCGCGATGCGAGAGATGGGTGCAAACGTTACCGACATCGCGGTATTGGTTGTCGCTGCCGATGATGGATTCATGCCGCAAACCGACGAAGCCCTGAAATTTGCGCGCAAAGCCCAGAATGCTATCGTGGTGGCGATCAACAAGATCGACGCCAAGGGGGCAAACATCGACCGCGTAAAGAACCAGATGCAGGAGCGAGGAATTGCACCTGAAGACTGGGGCGGTGACACACTCTGTGTTCCGATTTCCGCTTTGAAAGAAGAGGGCATCGATTCTCTCCTTGAGATGATAGCACTGCAGTCTGAGATCATGGAGCTGAAGGCCAATCCAAATGCCCAGCCCCAAGGCATCATCATTGAATCGCAAATTGAGCAGGGCAAGGGCGCGACGGCGACCGTGATCATGGAAAAAGGCACCCTCAAGCGGGGCGATGCGATCATTTGCGGAACGGCCTATTGTCGGGTGCGTTCATTGACGGATGATCAAGGTGCTCAAGTCAAGGGAGCCCTCCCTGGAACGCCGGTCAGTGTTACGGGCTGGTCTGATACACCATTTGTCGGAACGCGTTTCGAGAGTCAGAAAAATGAGCGCGGGGCGAAAAAACTAGCAGAAGAACGCCTGCATTCGATGAAGGTCGAAGCGAGTAACGCTCAACGTGGCGATGGTGAAGGAGGCCCCGCAACCATCGACGATCTATTTGCCGCTATCGAAAACCAACAGAAGAAGTGCCTGCGCATCATTGTGAAATCTGATGTTTCGGGATCGCTAGCGGCCATCCGCCAGAGCCTGATGGAGATTAAGAGTGACAAAGTTGATCTGGAAATCGTATCCAGTTCAGTCGGACATGTTACTAAGAAAGACGTCACCATGGCGACTACTTCAGGGGCGACGATTTTTGGGTTTAATACGCGAATTGAGAATGGGGTGCAGGGCCAAGCCAAGCATCACGGCATCAATATCTACCAGCACTCCATTATCTACGAGCTTCTCGACTTAGTCACCGAAGCGATGACTGACCTGCTTGAGCCCGAGAAGCGCGAAAAGAAGGTGGGTCGGGTCGAAGTGCGCGCCCTGTTCTCGATGGGCAAAAAGGGAACCGTCGCCGGTTGCATGGTCATCGAAGGGGTGGTCAATCGGAATGCGGTGGCCCGTGTCCTCCGCAAAGATCAAGTGCTTGTCGAATCCAAGGTGGACACCCTCCGTCGTTTCAAGGACGACGTCAGCGAAGTGCGCGCGGGTTACGAATGCGGGGTGCACTTATTTGACTTCAACGATTACGAAGAAGGCGACATCATCGAGGTCTTTGAAATCGAAAAGATTCGTCCCAAGCTCTAACTTTTACCGATTGTTTCTATGGGCCAGAGAATGGTTCGCGTCAATGAGCTGCTGCGCCGAGAACTCTCGGAGCAGCTACACACGACTTATCGTTCAGAGGCGGTAATGATCACAATTACAGATGTCGATATCTCCCCAGATCTCCGCAGTGGCGTGGTGTATTACTCGGTACTTGGGGGCAAAGAAGACAGTCGAAATGCGAGGAATCTGTTTCGTAAAATTGCCGGGCCGCTTCGGCAGGCGGCCATCAAACGGGTGCTCATAAAATACACCCCGTTCTTGAAATTTGTTGAAGACACCTCCATGCAGCGAGGTGCCCGGATGGTCGAATTATTGGAAGATATCGACGTGCCGGAAGAAACCGAAGAAAACTCTGAGAACACCTAAGATTACATTTATGCGCTACCCGGAAGAACAAAAGCGTTTCGACGCAGCGGTCAAAAGCTTCGAAGGAAAGAAGGTCGCGATCTTGGGCCACGTGAGACCCGATGGAGACTGTGTCGGATCCCAGGTGGCACTGTGTCGTGTCCTGCGCTCTAGAAATGTCGATGCCTTTTGCGTGAACAATGATCCGGTTCCCCGGGTGCTCACCACCTTTGTTGGGGATACTCCATTTATCGAAGCATCAGAATGGGACGGTTCGGCAGATGCGCTAGCCTCGGTGGATTGTGCGGCACTTAAGCGCTTTGGCTCGGGCGTCAGCCCTCATGCTGAGAAGATAGCTCTCAACATTGATCATCACCTTTCGAATCCAGGTTATGCTGTGGAGAACATTATCATTGGGACGGCTGCGGCAACCGGTGAAATCCTCGCGAACCTGTTCCTGGATGGGGGCTACGAGGTAGATCCAATTACCGCGCAAGCTTGCTACATCGGTATCGCCACCGATACCGGTCAATTTCGTTTTTCAGCGACCACTGAGGCCGTGTTCGATGTGTGCCGGCGTCTCACCGAGTTAGGTGCTGATCCAGCGAAAGCTGCTTTTGAACTCTATGAAAATGAGACCTATGGCAAACTACAGTTGCTTCAGCGGTTCCTTGCTTCGTTTAAAGAGGAATTTGGGGGTCGCGTGGTCGTAGGATTGATTCATGAAAGCGACTATGTCGAAACCGGAACAAATCCCGAAGATACCGAAGGATTGGTTGATTATGCAAGGGCCATTGAAGGGGTAGATTTAGGCGTTTTACTCGAAGAAAATCAGGGCAAGCTCAAGGGCAGCTTGCGCGCCAAGGACCCCGAATATCGGGTGGATCAGATCGCTAAACAGTTTTCTGGCGGAGGTCACGCAGCTGCCGCTGGCCTCAATCAAGATACCAGCATCGAGGCATTTTACCCGTTGTTAATTAAAGCAATCGGAGCACATCTAGAATCGATTGGAAAAGCATAAGTATCGATGAGCGAATTAGATACGAAGCCAGAAGGCGTTCTCTTGATCGACAAGCCACAGGGAATTACTTCCCATGATGTGGTAGACCGCGTGCGGCGGACATTTGGAATGAAACAAGTGGGCCACGCCGGCACGCTTGACCCAATGGCCACGGGACTCGTAATCATTCTGGTGGGCAAAGCTACCAAAATCTCTCAATTCTTGATGAGTCTGGATAAAGTGTACACAGGCGAAGTCACGCTAGGGATTAGCACAGATTCCTATGATGCTGATGGAGAAGTGACTGCGGAGAACGAGTTGCCAGAATTGTCTCAAGAAGGGTTGCTCGAGGCGATGAATACTTTCAAGGGCGACCAATACCAGACGCCACCCATGTTTTCCGCAAAGAAAATTAAGGGCGTTCCCCTCTATAAAATGGCCCGAAAGGGCAAAACCGTAGAACGGGAACCACGATTCATCCGTATTTCAGAGTTTGAATTGACGAGCTTTACGATGCCGAAATTCACCTTTCGCTTAGCTTGTAGCAAGGGCACCTATGTTCGATCCGTGGCGCACGATATCGGTGAAAAGCTGGCCTGCGGAGCGCACCTGTCTGCTCTACGTCGGACCGAAATCGAGCGCTTCAAAATTAAAGAAGCCGTAACCCTCGATGCCCTTGCCGAGATGGATAATATCTCCCGTCGGAGAGCCTTAATACCCATCTATCAGGCTGTCCCCACTCACGTTATTTCTTAAACATATCGATTCACCACGCAATGCAGGTTGTTCATTCCCTTGAAGATGCATCGTCCGCCGTCTCGAAGCGTGGACCTGTTTTTTTGGCAATCGGGATGTTTGATGGGGTACATCTGGGACACCAATCTGTATTGAATGCTGCAAGGCGCAGCGCTCAGATTGATCACGGGGCATGCATCGTATTGACTTTTTGGCCACACCCGAGTCGCGTTTTCCGTCCGAGTGATCCGACATTGATGATTTTGAAGCCGGATCAGAAGCGACGCCGATTGGAATTGGCGGGAGTCGATGTGATGCTGGAAATTCCTTTTGACCAGAATTTTGCGCGACAGAGGGCGGAAGATTTCTTACCATGGTTGAAGGCAGGCATTCCAAATTTAAGAGAAATTTTTGTTGGCGAAAATTTTCGTTTTGGCGCTGATCGTATGGGAAGTGTCGATTTGCTGATAGAGCAGGCGAAGTCTTTAGGGCTATATATTTTCTCAGGAAATCGAGTGCGCGAGAGTGGAGAAGCGATCAGCAGCACACGTATTCGAAAATTGATTACGGAGGGCAGCATATCGGGGGCGAATCACCTTCTGGGATACCCATACTGTTCTGAAGGAGAGGTTGTGCCGGGAAAACAGAACGGACGAAAAATAGGCTTTCCGACACTCAACGTAGTCTGGGATCCTGATTTGAAGCCGCGTTATGGAGTGTATTGCGTAGAGGTTTCACTCCAAAGCGATCCTCGCGAATGGCGACCAGCCGTCGCCAATTATGGCCTTCGACCTACCGTGGGGGACCTAACTGAACCCTTGCTTGAGGTGCACGTTTTAGATGGCCATCCAAAAATGAATACAGGTGATACCATTGATGTGCGTTGGCTAAATTTCGTCCGTCCAGAGATGAAATTCGAAAGCTTCGATCAATTGAAGGGACAGATTGCAGAGGACGTGAGTTCTGCGGGGGCTTTCTTTCGGCAGTCGCCAGACTGAATTATCCAGAGTGAGTTTGGGCAGATAGGGTTTCGATGCTGGGCAGAATTTTCGGATTCTTCAGAACAAATGACCCAGCCCTCAGTCCCAACGGCATGTGAATGGGTCCTTTGCTCGAAAGTTCGCCACCTTAATCCTGGCTAGCGCAGCACTTGCGCTGGGTATGTATGGACAGCTCATCGAAAGAGATCGTGAGGATGACTCAGGTTCTCCATTCAAAGACGGCTATGTCCCCC
>JBCCBL010000235.1:0-4798 GCA_039034055.1 Verrucomicrobiota bacterium
CGGTTGAATTTACTTGTAGGTAGCTCAAATGTATTCCGAATAGATTGTCTCGCAGAGGTACTAGAGTGATGGATAATTTGAGAGATCCTCCGGCGATATATTCATCATGGAAGTAGGCGTGACAGTGCTGCTGTCCATCAAGCGATTCATTCGTCCTACGTCCGGTCGCTAACATGCCATCCTCGGCACCTGCACGACTATCATCGCTATATGTTTCCCTGAAGAAATCACGTGCCTCTAGCGCAACCTGCTCGTAGTCCTGCGCGATCATGCCACGCTTTTCTGAGAACACGACATAGGCTACTCCTGAGGTAATTTTCAAACCCGACACCGTGATGTTTCCCTTATCCTGCCAGGTGGTCGATCCTCTTTTGAAATCGTAAGACGATAAAACCCCTTGCAAGCTCTCAGATATTTTCGCTTTGCTTATATCCTCGCCAGAGCACACCCTGGCCATAGCGAAAAGTGCAAGTATGATTACAATATTCGTTTTCATAGTTTTCCTTAGCGGACGCTCATACAATGAGCAGCTATCCTTGATGGTTAAGTCTGCACAATGGCCTCATACTGCCATGATAAGCGAACTCTTCCCCGGAGACGCAATGCTATTTCACAATTCTGATCGCGTCTTTATTTAGGCCTCGGAGTCGCGGGTGAAAAAGGTACTGGTAGTTTCTCGCATTTAGTTGTTCGCTACCTGCGGTATGCGTTTCATCAGATTCTGCGATCAAATCACCCGACATCCCTTTTTTGAACGTTTCATTCTGGGAACGATCGTTTTCGCGGGTATTCTGATTGGACTCGAAACGTCTGAAGGTTTGAAAGAGCGATATGGAGAAATCCTGCATGCCTTGGATCAGGTTGTTCTCGGAATTTTTATTTGTGAAGCGATCATCAAACTATTGGCACTCGCTCCGCATTCGTATCGATACTTTAAGAGCGGATGGAATTGTTTTGATTTTTTGATTATCGTCGTCTGCCTCATTCCATCGACAGGTAGTTGGGTTGCGATCTTGCGCCTTTTTCGGATTCTGCGCGTTTTGCGTCTCATCACTCAGATCCCCAAACTACAAAAACTTGTCCTGGCCCTGTTACACAGCCTACCTTCGATGGGGTATGTCGTGCTTTTGTTGAGTATGCACTTTTACGTGTATGCAGTAATCGGCGTAAATTTCTTCCGAGGGAATGACCCCGGCCACTTTGGCGACCTGGGCTTGGCCTTACTGTCTCTATTCCGGATCGTAACTCTAGAGGACTGGACCGATGTGATGTACACCGCTATTTTGGGCTCTGATGTTTATCCAGCGCAAGGCGCTATCCCAATTGGCCCAGATCCGGAGGCGTTTGGAGTCTGGGCGATCATTTATTTCGTCAGCTTCGTGATGGTCGGAGCCCTTGTGATGATAAATCTGTTTATTGGAGTAATGGTTGAATCCCTCGCCGAAACAAAGCTTGAGAGTAATTCCGAGAAGCAGGCTGAGTCATCGCGGAGTGTGAGCACCATTGTTTCGGAGATCGAAGATCGCTTAAACGAACTAAAGTCTAAGAATGATGAGACCCCATAACAGTCCGAGCCGTATGACGAGCAGCGGCAGTCCTATGGGCCCTCTGAAAAGTTTTAAGACGGATTCTCTCTGTATTTTTCTTCGAATACACTACATCTGATTAAAAACGCGAGTCCGCTCGTCTTCGCCAGCCTACTCATTCTCAGTAAAATCCTAAAACTTCCTTCGAAGTAAATCTGTCTAAAATTTCTAGGAAATATTCTCCGTCATGAATCGCCTGATTCGCGTCATTACAGCTTCCTTACCCAGGATCGCGAGCATGGGGTAAAAGCTTGGCCCGACATTCGTTCCTGAAACAGCAACCCGTAGCAAGGGCATGTATGCACCTGCTCCGTTCCCGGAAGCATCTGCGCACTTTTGAATGGCTGCTTCGATCGACTCGGCATCGAAGTGTGCCAGATCACTAAAGGCTTGAATGACCTCATTCAGTCGGGTCGATGGGTCCCCTTTCTTGAGCACTTTGTTCAATGCTTTTTCGATGATCGTATAATCATCTTTGAAAAAGAACCGGGCAAAATCAGAGAGTTCATGCAGAGAGCGTATTTTTTCCTGACAGAGTTTGAGTATCGTTTGTAGGGTGTCTTCTGGGAACTCAGATCCGATCAGTCCAGCTTCGACGAGCTTGGGGGTCGCCAACCAGCTCACGGTCTCGATAGGCATCGCCCGCAAATACTCTGTATTGAAATGCCCCATCTTTTTCGCATCAAAGCGTGCATTGGTCTTATTTATTGCAGGGAGATCAAACAGTTCAATGATTTCTGAGATTGAAAGGATTTCGCGATCATCTTTGGGAGACCAACCCAAGAGACATAAATAATTCCTCACAGCTTCAGGTAAGTATTGAAGATTTTGATATTCTTCGATGAGTGCGCCCTGATCCCGTTTGCTCATCTTGCCAGGCCCGGTTTCCTTCAAAATAAGCGGGATGTGCGCAAACACCGGCGGTTCCACATCAAAGGCCCGAAACAGCTCTACATGTTTGCTAGTATTCGACAGGTGGTCTTCGCCTCGAATGACGTGTGTGATCCCCATCGTGATATCGTCGACTACGTTCACAAAGTGGAACACGGGCTCACCGCTGGCGCGGAAAATTACAAAGTCTCGATCTTCGGCCCGCTCCACCCGGCCACGCACTTGATCATCTATGACAACCGGAGCCGCTTTTACTTTCTCCATGTCCTTCTTCAGATACTCATCGTAGGCCGTGTAGCGCTCTCCCTCGAGTTTGAACCAGATGGCCCCGTCTTTTTCATAAGCGCGCCCCTTGGCGAGAAGCTTCTGAACCCACTCCCGATATACTTCCGTCCGCTCGCTCTGGAAATAGGGTCCGGCGCTTCCCCCTACTTCTGGACCTTCATCCCAATTCAAACCGAGCCATTTCATTCCCTCGAACAAGACCTGCAGCGCCTCATCGGTGTTACGCTCTTTATCCGTATCCTCAATCCGAAGGATAAAAGTACCTCCAGTGTGACGTGCGTAGAGCCAGTTAAACAGGGCCGTACGAGCACTTCCGATATGGAAAAACCCAGTCGGACTGGGCGCAAATCGAACTCTGACATCGGACATAATCGAAAAATAAAGAAGTGAATGCTGGGGTGACCAAACAAGGTGTCGGTTAGGAAAGCTTGCCTATCAAGGCGTGAGGTTCTTCAAACACAAGAGCTTTATACCATCGAATGAGTTCCAGTCCGTCAAAATTCCAAATAAAACGATTCGTCGAACGCCTCCGCGAAACGATGCCCCGCTTGCGTTTCCAGGAACAAACCCTGGGGCACGTTGGTGAACATCCGATTTTGGTCTACACCCGCAAGGCCTTCGATCCAGATAGCAAAGAAACGATCGAACCGAAGGCTCGCATATTCATATCTGCCGGGGTTCACGGCGATGAACCCGCCCCGCCCTTGGCAATCATAAGAATGGCTAGCGAGAACCGATTTCGCGCGGACGTCGAATGGACTATTTTTCCCGCTCTCAATCCCAGCGGCCTCGAGGTTGGAACACGAGAAAACGCAGAGGGCGTCGACCTCAATCGCGACTACAAAACCCGCCAAACCTATGAAGTCCGCTGCCAAACCCGCTACATAGAGAGTTTGCCAGTCGATCAACCAAATTGGGATTTGGCGATCTGTCTACACGAAGACTATGACACTGCCGGGTTCTACCTATACCAAGTAGATGATACAGAAATTGCCTCTACGATTTGTCGCCACGTAATTGTCCGAACAAGCGAATTCATGGAGATTGAACCAGGGTCAGAGATTGATGGGATGCCTGCGGAAAACGGCATCATCAACCCGCTCGAGGTTTATCCCGACATTCACCAGAGTCGCCCCGACCTCCCGGAGGCTGCCTATCTTTTCAAAAACTTCGCCACTCGGACCTACACCCTAGAGACCCCAAGCTCAGCATACATCGAGACCCGTATCAGCACCCAGGTTGCGGCAGCTTTGGGTGCTATTGAAACTGTATGCTCAGAAAATACTTAATCAAGGTCTGCGATAAACGGGCTTGATGAATGCTATCGATTGAGGTAACGAATACTTTTTCTGCTTTCCGTTCCCGTGGAATTAACTGCTTTCACAGACTACTCGCTACGTCTCCTTATCTACCTTGGCCGCGAGCCCGATAAACTCGCATCCATTGATATGGTCGCGGACTATTATCAGGTTTCACGGCATCACATTGCAAAAATTGTCAATCGACTCAGCGAACTAGGATACATCGAGACTATCCGCGGCAAGAATGGAGGGATCCGCCTTGGGATGTCCCCCGAGGCTATCAACATCGGGACACTTGTGCTGCAAACCGAGCCTCACTTCAATATCGTTGAGTGCTTCGATTCCAAAACAAATACCTGCAGACTCAACAATTGTTGCGCCCTCAAAGGTATACTAGCCCAGGCGCGCAATGCCTTTATAAAAACCCTGCGCGCTCATACCCTCGCCGACGCGCTGACTCACCCAGGCCTGGCCGCACAGTTTAAGAGACAGCTCGCGTCTACTTGATCTAGGATCCCCGAGTCCTCTGCGGAGCCCCCTCCGGCAATCACTTGTTTTTATTTGATTGCCAACAATCTCGGGCTGCGGATTCCACTCGTTTTGAACGACAAGACGTCAGCGCTGCAGTATTCTGGCTAATAATACGCAAATGGTGCTCTTAAAGATATATTATAAGTACATCTTTAATCATTTGAAAAAGTTTTTTATAAAGTGGCATTCAGCATGCATCTTCAA
>JBCCBL010000236.1:0-4791 GCA_039034055.1 Verrucomicrobiota bacterium
ATGTTACTCTTTAAATTCCTCACTTCCAGGAATCATTGGATAAAAACAAACTCCGCCGCCCCTAATCGCTATCGAGACGCCCGTGGAATCGAAAACTATCGCATCTATCCGGAGCGCACGGGCCGTCACGTTTTCAAGTTTGAACTTCCAGAAGGTCACATAAAGCAAGACGCAGACGTCCTTACCTGGTCGACCTCCCAATACCAGGAAACGATCAACCTTCCGCCCACTGGAGATTTTCTAAAATTACACTCTAATCTGCGGCTCGGAGCCATCCCGAAAGAAAATGGCTGCATATTCAGAATCTTTGCCCCGCGCGCGCAAACCGTAGAAGTCATCACTTTCTCCAATCTCGATGAGTCTGACAAAAAAACCACCCTCGGCAGACGCCTACCCTATGGCGTCTGGGAAGCCGAGGTCGACGGCACTCAAGAAGGCGATTATTATTACTACCATATTAATGGAGAAAATCGAGATGCGACGACTGCCTACGAAGACGGTTTCAAAATCATCGATCCCTATGCGCTTGCCATGGCGTCCGCGATCGGACCCGCCATCGTCAAATATGTAGAATCCTTGGAAAAATTCGATGATGGCTACCAGCCACCGCAATGGCATAACCTCGTCATGATGGAATGCCATCTGGGGGACATTATCGAACATGCGCCCGTTTCTCGGGACAACAAAGTCATTCCGGGATACCGAGAAATGACCGCCTTTCTAAAACAAGAAAATAACTACATCAGTTCCACTGGAATCAACGCCATCGAAATCCAGCCTCTCCAACAAATGGACAAGGCAAAACCCCAACGCTACCACTGGGGTTATATGACTGTGAATTACTTCTCGCCGGAAAGCTCCTACGCCATTTCTCCTGAAAAAGGTTCGCAAATTGAAGAACTCCGCGAACTGGTAAAGACCGCACACAGCAAGGATATAGCTGTCATCTTAGATGTCGTCTACAACCATGTCGGGGAGCCCAACTTTCTCTACTTTATTGATAAATTATACTACTTCGAAACCGACCCCAACTTCAATCTAATGAATTGGAGTGGCTGCGGCAATGACCTGCGTTGCAATGCGCCAATGGTGAAACGCCTGATCATTGATAGTCTGATACACTGGATCGAATATTTGGGCGTAGATGGCTTTCGATTCGACCTCGCAGAATTGATCGGCGTGGACGTCCTGAAAGAAATAGAAGAAGAACTCAAAAAAATAAAGCCATCCATCATCCTGATCGCCGAGCCCTGGAGTTTTCGGGGACATATTGGCGGCCAACTCATGAATACAGGCTATGCGTCTTGGAACGACGGATACCGCAACTTTATTTACGAATACGTATTGACCAAAGGAAACCAAGACGGAATCAAATATTTCCTCAAAGGCTCAAGAAACAATTTCGCACGCTTCCCAGCTCAAACTGTCAACTACACCGAAAGCCATGATGATCGCTGCTGGCTCGATCGGGTAACCGAGAATCCTGACCACAACGGATACCTCCCACTCCTCGTCGACCGCCGCCGCACCCACCTCATGATCTCAATTCTCATGATGTCAGTTGGCATCCCGATGATCGCGCAGGGTCAGGATTTCCTGCGCTCCAAACGTGGGGTAAACAACACCTATTTGCGCGGCGATCTCAACGCCTTGGACTATGATCGCCTGACTACATATTCCGCATCTCACGAATACACCCGCAATTGGATCAGCTTCAGAAAATCGGCCCGGGGCCATCTCCTCAGACTCCACGATCATCCATCGAACGAGTTTTTCGAAGCCTTCACAGCAGACCATGTTTCTTCGATAGCGATGCTCTATAACGCGAATTTTGAGCACGGCGCAAACCAACTCTTCTACGCCGTAAACCCGCACCACCACGCCGTGCTCGTCCCAGTCTCGGGGATTCAAGCAAGTCACTTCAAACAATTGGCTGACCACGAACGTTTCAATCCAGATGGCCTAAACACAGCTCTCATCCGGTGGACACCCGAGGGCATTTGGCTACCACCCCTGACTTGCGGGCTCTGGATCTGCGAGGACTGATTGAGGAAAATTCGCTTTCTCGGAACTCATTCCATAGAAACGATCCTGAACGGATAGTGTATCGGAAAACCCAAGCTCACCGAAAGAATGCGTGGTCGCCACCACGAACAGCTAAGTTCACGAAAATCGTAGTTTTGACCAATCATTGAGAATCGAAAGTTGCTATGATCCGCAAAGCAATTTGAAACAAGCAGATGTCCGAAAATCGATTAGTCGCTCAGACTTACACGCTGTCCGAAGAAGCCTTACGCCTCAATGCTTGGTTGGGCGATGCGGTGTTGGGACTCTTCATGCGTAAAAAAATCGCCCTTGATCAAAAGAAAATAAATACCCCGGTATTTATTGAAGTCACATCCAATCAATTCCTTTCTTCGATGGGATCACCGACTCGCGTCGAGGCCCAAATTGGTATGATTTATTCAAACCAAGGAATCGAGGCCGCGGAATCATTCATCGAGACTGAAATTTGGCCGCGAGCCGAAAAACGGATCGCGAAAATCAGCTCCAAATCCTGAGACCAATCGTGGAGACTGCCGAAACATTTCCCCGACCCGTCGAGCCCGCGACCCTCTATCTGGTCAGCACTCCGATTGGTAATCTAGGCGACATGACACCCCGCGCCCTAGAAGTTCTCCGCGCGGCTGATATGATCTTGTGTGAAGATACGCGAGTAACCGGGAAACTCCTCGCTGCCTTTCAGATTGAAGGAAGTCGCCTTGCAAGCTACCGCGACGAAACGGAGAAACGAGACGCACCCCGATGGCTCAATGAATTGAAGTCGGGGAAATCACTAGCTCTCGTTGCAGATGCCGGCACACCTACACTGAGCGATCCCGGATTTCGCCTAGTGCGCCTATGCCGCAAAGAAGGTGTGACGGTTATTCCCATTCCAGGAGTCTCAGCGGCCATCACCGCTCTTTCAGCATCTGGGCTGCCCAGTGATGCGTTCTTCTTCGCGGGCTTTCTAGCACCCAAAACCGCAGCCCGAAGACGTTTTTTTGAGGATCACAAAGACTTTCCCCACACCATCATTGTTTACGAATCAGTTCATCGCATTGGTAAATGCCTCGACGATATGCTGGCGGTATTTGGAACTGAACGCATCGTCTGCGTAGCCAGGGAATTGACCAAGAAATTCGAGACGATTCTGTCGGGTCCGCTAGGAAACGTTCGTGACGAAACGGCACGGCGGAGTCAAAAAGGAGAATTCGTAATATTGATCGCTAAGGATGGATTCGAGCTTTAGTCTGAAGACTCAGGACCGCCCTGAAGTGGTCGGAGTCATTGATATCGGAAGCAACTCGATAAAAAGCCTGGTTGCACGCAGAGACTCCGCAGGATTTCCTCAAGGGATCTACGAGCATGCTGAAGAAACCCGACTAAGCGGAGGTATTTCCGGCAACCCACCCCTCATCTCTCAGCAAACCATCGAAGCTGGAATATCCTCAATTGTGTCGCTGCTTGAGGGCATGGAACGCTTCCAGCCCGAGAGGATTCAATTGGTCGCTACAAGCGCGGTGCGTGATGCGGCCAATCAAGAGCTATTCGCTAAGGCTATTTTACAGAGGACCGGTCAATCGCTTCAAATTCTGAGTGGCCACGACGAAGCCCTCGGTATCGCTGCAGGCCTTCAATCAGACCCTGCATTCAGGCATGAGAGCGAACTATCCGTATTCGATATTGGTGGAGGCAGCCTCGAACATATCAATTTCCAATCCGGGAAAATCGCTCAGGCAATTTCCACCGAACTCGGCGCAGTTCGAATGACCCAACGCTTTATCCAAAATCCTCAAAACCCCATTATAGAGAAGGAGATGCATGCGATACGCAAACACACCCTTGAAGTGTTGCGAGAAGCTGGAGTGCAACCAAGAATCACCGCTAAAGCGGTTGGCACCGGCGGTGGATTCACCATCACTCGGCGCATTCTTGCAATGAGAGGAGTTGGGAAGGCGTCAGGTGATTCGCCCATAATATCCGTTGAAAACCTACGTGGCATTTTTGAAAATTTATACCCGATGCTCTGGAATGAGCGCTCAAATCTGAGTGGTTTGCCCAGAACACGCGCAGACATCTATCCAGCCGCGATCGCGACCCTGTTAGCCCTCGCGGAATATCTGGAGGTAGACCGTTTCTACCATTCCTACTACAATCTGCGGTATGGGATCGCTCGATTAATGATGTTAGGCAAACCAATCACTGACCGCGAAGATACGTAGTTTTACCTAACGGAATCAAGGTTTCAACGGATGTGAAAATCCGGCAGGTCAGGTAAATTGGTGTTTTTAACCAACCTGTCATTATGCTCGCACGATACCTGCCAAAAATTGCGTATGTTTACGCTATCTTCGTAGCAACCTCCCTTGCCCAAGCCGGGGGTTCCTTCATCTCCATCGACGACATCCGAAAGGAGCTTCGCCCGTATGGTCTATACCACTTCAACTTTAAAAATACGGAGTATTATGTCCCGGATTATAAATGGACCTACCGGGAATTTATGCCCTTCTACAAAGACTACCTGAAAACGAGCCGAGCTCGCTATCAGGACGAGGGAGTCGACTGCGACAATTTCTGCATATTCTTTCAATCTGCCCTATTTCAGCGCAAAGTTCAGATGGGCCATAACTATGCCGGAAATTCTGCAGCGGGAATCATGTATTGTGACGTTGGACCCCGTCAAAGCCTGCGCCATGTCATCATCATAATGCGAACGACCCGCGGTTGGTTCGCAGTCGAGGCTGAAAA
>JBCCBL010000237.1:0-4783 GCA_039034055.1 Verrucomicrobiota bacterium
AGGTGTTGGATGATGGTCGTATCACCGATAGCCAAGGTCGCACTGTCGATTTCAAAAATACCGTTATCATCATGACTTCCAATGTCGGTAGTCGTTACATTCAAGAAGGTGTTTCTGGTGATGAAATACCAGATACTGTGCGTGAGTCGGTAATGACTGAGCTTCGTGCCGGTTTTCGGCCAGAGTTTCTAAACCGTATTGACGATATTGTTATCTTCACGCCCCTCACCCTTGAAGCGATTGGACAGATTGTCGAGTTGCTGATTAAGGCCATCAATTCTCGGCTCGAAGATAGACGTATCCAAGTTTCACTTACAGAAGCTGCCCAGAACTGGATTGCTGAGCGAGGATACGATCCCGTCTATGGGGCTAGACCTTTGCGGCGGTATCTTCAAAAAGAGATTGAGACTCGCCTCGCGCGGGCATTGATCACCCAAGAAATATCGGAAGATTCACACGTGCGCTTTGATCTTGACGGAGACCAATTGAGGCTCGTGCCAAAGATTAATCAATAGGACGAAGAGAGCCTTGGCTATATGACCAAGGCTTATCTTTCGAAAGGCATTGCTACCCGGGCTATTCCTCCCATGCGTGGGAGAATGTTGCGTCCTGTTGAGTGATCAGGCGATTGGAGCGCTTGTTGAGACCATACGAATACATCCAGGTGATGACTGATGAGATCTTCGCTCTCCATCCGGCGAGGAACATAAGGTGAATGAGGAGCCATGCAAACCACGCGAAGAAGCCACCAAATTGCAGTTTCTTACTCCCCGTCTGCAACACTGCTTTTCCTTTACCGATAATCGCGGTAGCTCCTTTGTCCCAGTAGGCGAAGCCTTTCGCTGTCTCTCTAGATTCTGACCCGGCGACAATCTCGCGCTGAATCACTTCCGCAGAATAATCAGCCATTTGAATCGCCGCTGGGGCTACACCTGGGACGCGCACGCCTTTGATGTCGGTCATTGCTGCAACATCGCCAATTGCGAAGACATTTGAGTGGCCTTTGAGGCTGCAATCCTGCTCGACGACAATGCGTCCTGCTCGATCAGTCTCGACGCCAAGTTTCGAGGTCCATTTGCCAGGGCCGACCCCTGCGGTCCAAAAAATATTGGCCGCTTCGATGGATCCATCTTCGAATTCGAGTTTACCATCGGTGATGTTTTTCACCATGTGATTTAGGCGAACGTCGACGCCCATTTCTTCGAGTTGTTTCTTCGCTCTCTCAGAGTTTTGCTCCGTAAAGGGAGGGATGAGGCGAGCCATAGCTTCGATCAAAATGATCTTAACATCGCTTGGCTTGAAATTCTTGTAATCGCGCGGCGCGACTTGATTCACATACTCTGAAAGCGCACCGGCAAGTTCGAGGCCGGTGGGTCCCCCGCCTACCAGAGCGATGGTGAGTAGTTTTTCCTTCTCTGCTGGGTCGGTTTCTAGCTCAGCTTTTTCGAAACTACTCAGGATAGTGTTCCTTAGATTGTGAGCGTCGTCTACGCTCTTCATGCCAGGAGCGAAGGGAGCCCATTGAGCATCGCGTCCAAAATATGAGGTCTTCGCCCCGGTCGCGATCACCAAGTAGTCGTAGTCCAGGGTGTGTGTTGTATCTAAGACAACCTTCGAGCCCTCGAGGTCTATTTGTGTGACTTCGCCTTTGAGGACCTTGATGTCCTCGCGCTTTTTGAAGAGCGAGCGAATCGATATGGCAATGGTGTTGTCGGCCATTCCGGTGGTTGCCACCTGGTAGAGTAAAGGCTGAAATAGGTGGTGGTTTTGGCGATCAATTAAGGTGATTTCACAACCAGGGCTTCTGAACTTTTTGCAGAATTCAACACCTCCGAAACCAGCACCGAGAACCAGGATTTTCTTTTTGTTTGAGCTCATGAAGGGCTCGAAGAAAACGAGTCTGCATCGGAACTCAAGAGTTTGCTTCGATAAACGACCTTTTGTGCCGATAAATATGGTTTTTTCTGCCCGAGATTTGGCGCAATTACTGCACATCCGGGCTAATCGAGGAAAGCTCTTTACCCGCTTCCTTCCCCAAGATGCTAGTCACCCACCCGGATCCTAACAAATTTTCGGTCACCTACGCTCGTGAGCGTAGCGAAGCCCTTGCTGAGGAGTTGGGAGAGCGTTTGGTCTCAGTAATTCTTTACGGTCCAGCGGCTTCATCGGAAGAGCTTATTTATCCCGACGAAATGTCGCTATTGATGGTTTTCGATCGAACTGATCAGGACTTGATGGATCGCCTGCGAGATTGGTTGTCCTTGTGGATGAGGGAGGGCTGCCCGATGCCTCTAATTTTTGAAGAGTCTCGACTACTTCGCTCAGGAAACTCCTTTGCCCTGGAAATTCTCGATATCAAGGAAACTCATCGCGTGCTCTACGGGACAAATTTGCTGCCGCAGATCGAGGTGAAACGGACTCATTTGGTGCAGCAAATTGAGCATGATCTGAAGTCTGAGATTCACAACGTGCGCACAGCCTATCTCAGAAAAGTGAACCGCCCAGAGCTTCTGCTAGAGGCGATTGGAGATTCGCTGGCCAAGACTCGCCTCCTGATGCGGGCGGTTCTTCGTTTGTTCCGGCCCAATTGTCCGCGCTCTCACGAGGAAGTATTGCGAGCGCTCATGATTTATATCCGCTTCGATAGCGATATTTTTGGAATCGCCCATGGTTTGTGTTCCGAGGTGTCGAAGGGAGTCGATGAGCCCGAGCGTATCGCCCAGGTCTGTCTGCGCTATCTGAGCATGCTGAGTGAGGTGTCTGACGCGGTCGACAAGGTTCGCATCCGGCGTAGCAAGGTCTGGTAGCTGGAGGACTCGGTCTATGCCAGGGGTGAAATGGCCCCGTTTCGCATAGCTGGTTATGAGGCCAGGGAAAACTCGCGTAACGTTTCCGGTCGACGGGCTCTAGCGTTGGAAGCCACGGTTGCGCTTTTTGCGGACCGGCTTGGATTGGGGGATTGGGTCGTAGCGGTAACTGAAATCGTCGAGTTTGCGGCGCTGAATCTCCCCATCAATGTATTTCTCGATGCGGGCGATTTCGGCGTTTTCCTCGGGAGACGCTAGGGTGAAGGCCATGCCCTGAGTCTGCGCTCTGCCGGTGCGTCCAATACGATGGACATAGTCTTCGGCGTGTTGCGGGACGTCGTAGTTGATGACATGTGTCACCCCTTTGATGTCGAGCCCGCGTGAGGCGATGTCTGTTGCCACCAGGATGGTGTTCACTCCTTCCTTGAAATCTCTGAGGGCGCGCAGTCGATCCGACTGTTTTAGGTCGCTGTGCATCACGGATACAGGATACTTATGCTCTTGTAGCCAACGCGCGATACGGTCGGACCCGTGGCGCGTCCGGCAAAATATGATCATACTTTCGATCTGGTGCTTCTCAATGAGGGCGACCATCAAGTTGAATTTCTGTAGGGGATCAACGGGCCAGATCGAATGGTCTACGGTCTGAGCCGGTGATTTGCGCTCACCAATGATGATCTCTTCTGGATCCTTGAGGGCCCACTCGGCGAGTTTACGAACGCTTTCAGGGATGGTCGCGGAGAATAGCAGAGTCTGGCGTTTATTGTATGAGCACATCCGTTCGATGTTCTTAACATCGTCGATGAACCCGAGGTCTAGCATGCGGTCGACTTCATCAAGAATTAGAATTTCCACGTTTTCGAGGGTCAGGTTCCCGCGATCAATGTGATCGAGGAGGCGCCCGGGAGTGGCCACGACAATGTCGGGAATTTTTTCCAAGTCTTCCAACTGCTGTTTGTAGCCCACACCGCCGTAGATGATGGTACAGGTCAAGCTGGTGGCTGCACTGTATGCGGAAAACTGCTCAAAGACTTGGACCGCCAGTTCACGGGTTGGAGTGAGGGCGAGGCATCGGACTCGCTTTTTAGCCCTTGAAAGACGATGGATGGTAGGTAGGGCAAATGCGGCGGTTTTCCCGGTCCCGGTCTGTGCCGATCCGATCACGTCTCTCTTTTTGATCACCGCAGGGATTGAGCGTTGCTGAATCGGGGTCGGCGATTCGTATCCTTTCTCGGCTAATGTCTTAACGAGTTTTCTTTTGAGACGGAGATCTTTAAATGTCATAAACTGAGTCTTTCGACGAGTATTCTAAACCTTGAAGCAATTCATGTATTTCACGATTGGCAATGATAGACTGAAGCTTCCCTCCGTTCCTTACCGAGGCCGCATCGCGCCGACTCCTACCGGCTATCTGCACCTGGGACACGCGCGGACGTTTTGGATTGCGCATCAGAGGGCTCGGTCGATGGGAGGTGAACTCGTGTATCGGTGCGAGGACTTGGATCGGCAGAGGTGCCAACCTGAGTATGCGGAGGCGGCTATTGAGGATCTGAGGTGGATTGGGGTCGATTGGGATCAAGGGCCCGATTTGGGACCTGACCGTTCTATTTGGATCCAAAGTGAACGCCATCGGATGGACTGTTACTTGGAGGCCTGGAGGTATCTCAAAGACCTGGGTTTAATCTACCCCTGCGAAGTCTCGCGAAAGGACTTGGCCGCCAGGAAATCTGATCGGCATGCTCCCGAAAGGTTGGGGGGTGAGTTGATCTTCCCTGAAGAACTTAGATCGGATGCGGAGCGAGAATGTAGCGCTCCTGGAGAGCGTAATTGGCGATTTCGCGTAGACTATGCTTCCAGCATTCTTGAGGCGGAGGACCAGCGCCTGGGTCTTCATGTCTTCGAGCCGGGGGGCGATTATGGTGATTTTCTCGTTTGGAGGCGTGATGGCTATCCGTCCTATGAGTTGGCCGTAGTTG
>JBCCBL010000238.1:0-4774 GCA_039034055.1 Verrucomicrobiota bacterium
ATTCCTTACTAACTAACCATCTAGACTTATGTGGAAAGGCCGTTTTCAGGTAGAAACTTCTAATCTCGTGCAACTTTATGGGGAATCCATTTCCTACGATTGGCGTTTATTTCCATACGATATCCAGGGATCTATCGCCCACGCAGCCGTGCTCCAAGACGCTGGAATCATCAACAAGACCGAGGAAAAGAAAATCGCTAAAGGTCTAAAAGAGATCCAGAAAGAGATCGAGGCAGGAGACTTTGAATTCAGCACTGCGCTGGAGGACATCCACATGAATATCGAGAGTAAGCTCACCGAAAAAATCGGTGACGCCGGCGCTAAACTCCACACAGCGAGAAGCCGGAATGACCAAGTCGCTCTCGATGTTCGCCTCTATTGCCGAGAAGAGACCCGGCAGATTCTCGAACGTCTGGTCAATATGCAGGACGCCCTGCTATTGCTAGCTACTAACTTCCCGAACGCTGTGGTTCCAGGTTACACTCACCTACAGCGCGGTCAGCCTGTGCTCTTTGCCCACCATCTTCTGGCCTACGTCGAGATGTTCGAGCGGGATAAGGCGAGACTCATCGATGGCTATAAGCGGATCAATGTCATGCCACTCGGCTCCGGTGCACTGGCCGGTTCGACCATTCCCCTTAACCGAAAAGTTGCCGCAGAAATCCTCGGCTTCCCCGCACTCACCCAGAATAGCATGGATGCTATCAGTGACCGAGACTTCGTCGCGGAACTACTCTTTGACCTGACACTCGTGGGCACCCACCTCTCGCGATTAAGCGAAGACGTCATCCTATGGGCTAGCGCCGAGTTTGGTTTCATCGAACTGAGCGATGCGCATACCACGGGGTCCAGCCTCATGCCACAGAAGAAGAATCCAGATGTGGCTGAAATCACACGGGGTAAAACCGGTAGGCTTACCGGTAACCTGATGTCTTTACTGACCACCATGAAAGGGCTCCCCATGACCTATAATCGTGATCTACAGGAGGACAAAGAGCCCTTATTTGATTCCATCGATACTATCAAAATGGCGCTAGAAGTCTTCGCTGAAATGATGGCCGTGGCCAAAATCAAAGAAGAAAACACTGCCGCTGCTACAGCCGATCCGTTTTTGTTAGCGACTGATATCGCCGACTATCTGGTGCTGAACAAAGTGCCATTCCGAAACGCGCACGAGATCGTTGGACAACTGACCGCCTACTCTATCGAGCAAGGCCGTGATTTCCCCGATATGTCGCTAGAGGAGTATAAGCAGTTTTCGCCTGTGTTTAAAAAAGACGTCTTCGATGTTCTTAATGTCGAAACGGCTCTAAAAGCACGCGTCGCCATAGGAGCTCCGAGCCCCGCTAATGTGAAGAAGCAAATCACCAGCTGGCGAAAGAAGCTCGATAAGGACATCAAGCTTTAATCAGGTTGCGATAATGTAGAGGGACGCGTGAGCGTTCCTCTCTCCCGCCCCACTGATTAGATCAGGCTACCTGCTCCACCCCTCGATCTTCCACTTTGACTCAAGCAATTTTCTTTCAGGTGCGCCAGAGTCGGGATCAAACCAAACCTCAAACCTCGCTCCGTAATAGTTCCCCCAATCCCCCTCATAAATAGTGAAATTGACATCCCCCAGGAATAATTCATCCCGATTAGCCGACCACCCTATCCACTCGCTTGATCGCTCTTCAACCGATCGCTTCGACAGCTCTATCCCCTGAGTCATTTCAAAAACTTTAAGATACACCCGACCAGGTTCTCCAGCATTCGCGCGGACCACCCCATTATATATTCCCCCTGAGCCAGACGATCGAAGCTGGAAACTCGGTTTACCAGAGATCACTGCATCTGCAGGCAAAAGGGACTGTGCCGTTTCCCAAGTAGGGTCTTTAGCTAATGGAAGAAACTCTTTTTCCAAATAGTCGATGGTGGCTTTCGATAATCGACGTTCCACATCTGGCGACTGCTCAAATAGGTCCAACATCACATCATTCCCCAGCGGGAAAGCGAACCGGCTTTCGTACTTCCCACCATAGATTAGCTTTGTTACAGGAGTCAGACTGGAGTTCCGAGGCACTACCTGCGTATGCCTGCTGGCCCAAGGCTTACCAGCTAATACAATCTCTGTGCGAGACTGAAAAGGATTGGGAGAGGAGAAATCTGAGTAGTAACCGTTCAGACTGATTTCCCAGTGGCCATCCACCTTCCAACGCCGCACCGCAAATCGACTTCCTCGGTCTTCATAGACTTTCCACCCCGGGTGCGCCTGTAGGTACCTTTCGAGCAAAGGTTTATGATTTAGCGCTAGGGCTTCCAGTTCAGGCATGGCCGTCTTAAGTGCCGCATTACCCGACGGGATAGATTCTAGTGAAGCCATCAGACGTTTGGAAAAAGCATCTGGCTCATCGGTAGCACCTACCTTAGACCGAACCGGTTCCGGCAGTGCGATTCCCGAAGGCAGAGAGACCTTCTGGTTAAAATTATCCACATCCATGAACCCCATCATCATTCGGAGGGCCACAGCCGGAAACAAACTACCTATGATTAAAAGGCCACAAAGCATACTGAACAGCCCCCACTTCCATCGTTTTCTACAAAACCACGCAATGGTCATGCCTAAAAAATAGATAATACCTAGCACGAATACTCCACTTAGCCCCCACCCCAACCAGACAGGCACGCCAGGGAGGCAAACTGCTATAAGTATCGCCAAAATCGGAGCAACTAATGGCATCCAGAACCAAAGGCTTATGTTTCGACTGAAGAGATTCGACACTTTAGATTTCATGATGCAACCAATCTGCGCCCAGCCTGTGAACTCACGGTGAAAACAGGATGAAAGTTCAATGAAAACCTCAGGAAGCCCCCATTAAATTGGTATTCCCCAGAAATTTCGGACAGGTAGTGTTTAAAACGGATTCGTAATTTTAGTTTAGTTTTGGTTATGCCGCAATCGCAGCTCGATTGTTTTTCAAGTATTCGATGGGAGACATCATTCCTAGAGAACTGTGTTTCCTCCGAGTATTGTAAAATCCTTCGATATGCTCGAAGACAGCTGCTTGAGCATGAAACGGAGATTCGAAGTGCCCACAAGTCGGTAGCAGCTCGCGTTTGAACGTTGAAAAGAAGCTTTCGCATGCGGCATTATCATAGCAGTTGCCCTTGGCTGACATTGATTGAGTGATACGAAGCTTTTTCAGCCGCTTCCTCAACTTATCGGAAGTGTATTGTGATCCTCTATCAGAGTGAAAAATTATAGACGAACGATCCAGACTCCACCTTGCCATCACCTCGTCAAGAGCACGCGTTACAAGACCCGCTGGCATTGCACTGTCGAGCTGCCATCCCAGCACGGCTCGGCTATAGAGATCGATGACAACTGCGAGATACATCCAGCCTTGGCGAGTCCTCAGATAGGTGATGTCGGAGACCAGGACCTCTCCAAATTGCTCAGGCTGCCGATCTTTCAAAAGATTGGGACTGTATTTTGCAGCGGGATCTGTCGTTGTGGTCTTTGGCGGCTTAAAAGGCTTGCTGTGCTTTGCTGCAAGTCCTGCTTCACTCATCCATCTGGCGACCGTATTCTCACTGATCTGATGCCCGCGATCTCGCAGCTCTTCTGTCATTCTAGGAGAGCCGTAGGCGGCAAGCTTGGAATCAGCATTGATCTGTTTCATTTCAGCTATGATCTGAATTTTGCGTTTTCCGCCATCTGTCATCGGCTTTTTCAGATGATGAAGGTAACCGGATTTAGACACAGAAAACAGACTCGTGAGCTCGACAAGGCTGTAATCAAAAGAGGGTTCACTCCGAAGCGAGGTAATCATCTCATATTGTTGGACGGAGTTTCCCCCAATATGATGGCAGCCTTTTTTAGGATCTCTTCGCGTCGCTGTGAGGCTGCGAGTTCTTTGCGAAGACGTCGGATCTCATCGGCCATCGCCTCCTTGGAGACTCCGTTCGCTCCCTCGCTATCGCGTTGGTCGCTCTCTGCGTCTCCAAGGATACGCCTCTTCCAGTTATAGAAAGAGCCTGTGGTGATGCCAAACTCTTCGCAGATCTGCTTGATCGGCTTGTTAGTAGAGAGGGCATATTCGACCACCTCCTGTTTGAACTCTTCCGAGTAATTTCGTTGTTTTGCCATATCGGTGTCTTTGGTAAGCTTACCGTTTTAGACACTCCTTGACCAGAAACTTGGGGAACCTCAAAACAGTCCCGTTCGCTAGATACCTGAAACAAAGTGCCCGTATATTCAGCTTCCAAATCTTGGGATATTTTTTTTGTTTCAACAGTAGCGATCAAATCGCCTTTTGGAACCAGATCACCGGTATCTACATGCCAGCGAACTAGCTTGTAGCAGGAAACTCTGCCACCCATTGCAGGAATTAAAATCTTTGATTCTATCATCTAACGCAAACCGAGATAACATAACTAGACCACCCTGTCGAATATCGGCTTTACCTACTACCAAAGCTGAACCGTCCCTACTACGCCATGAGAGCCCACCAGGTTTGTAAGCGTAAGCTCATTTAAAAACGACAAACAGGCCAACACCAAATACCGTAAGACTGAGAACGAAAGCAATCATGAGGACTAATTCGATTCCTGTTTTAAACCCACCTCGAAAAATACCGCGAAAGATCGAAATAAAGCAGCGGCCAATTATGTCGTGAAAATCGGTAACAGTTCCTGAGGATTCTTCCCCGATCTCTCGAGAAGCGAGTGCAACCAGAAAAAATAGTATCACCGAGAGTCCTCCGGATACGATTGTGATAATAAGGATTGGTTC
>JBCCBL010000239.1:0-4738 GCA_039034055.1 Verrucomicrobiota bacterium
CAAACCAGTCTTGCAGACCTTTCGAATATTGATGGACGACGGTTCGGCAAAATACATCCGCTCCACGACGATTGCTGAATTGGACGATACCGGTAGTCCGACTCGGCTGATTGGACTGAATTACGATGTCACCGACCAGCATGAAGCGGAGCTGCGTCTGCGTACGATGACCATGGCGATTGACGCCGCGACCTACGGGGTGGTGATCACCGATGCGGACCAGGGCAACGTTATTAGCTATGTGAATCCGGCATTTGAGAAAATCACTGGCTACTCTACCGAAGAGGCGGTTGGGGTGAACTGCCGTTTCCTTTCCAGAGGAAGCCCGAATGAGGCTGAATTGCCGCTTTTAAGGAATGCTCTTAAACAGTTCAGACCGGTGACCGTAACACTCCGTAACACCCGAAAGGATGGCAGTCTGTTTTGGAACCGCCTGAGCATTGCTCCGATCTTTAACGCGGACAATAAGCCTACTCACTTCGTTGGTGTTCAAGAGGATATTACAATCGAAAAGATTCAGGCCGAGCAGCTCGAGCAGGCGATGGGACAGGCCCAAGAGATGGCGTTTGATGCGGAATCTGCGAGCCGCGCGAAAAGTGCATTCTTGGCAACCATGAGTCATGAAATCCGCACCCCAATGAATGCGGTGATCGGAATGTCTACACTGCTGGCAAATAGCCCATTGACGGAAGAGCAAAAGGAATATGTCGATACTGTCCAGAGCAGTGGGAATGCGCTGCTTTCTTTGATTAACGATATTTTGGACTTCTCGAAGATTGAAGCTGGTGAGGTCAGTCTTGAATCGATTCCGTTTGATCCGCTCACACTTATCTACGAGTCGATGAATATGGTGGCCGCGAAAGCGAGTGAGGCGGCCGTCGAACTGACATACACCGTCGATCCAAATCTTCCGAATTCCCTCATCGGCGATGCGAACCGGATCCGCCAGATTTTAGTGAACCTTTTGAGTAACGCGGTCAAATTCACTCACTTTGGTGCGGTGAAATTACATCTTGAGATCGAGTCGGTCGAGGGGGATTCAGACGAATTTCAATTGCTGTATGCCCTACGTATTCGTGTTGTCGATACTGGTATTGGGATTTCAGAACAGGCATTGCAAAAACTCTTCGAGCCTTTCACGCAAGCAGATAGCTCGACGACACGTCGCTACGGTGGGACCGGTTTGGGTCTGGCGATCAGTCGCTGTTTGGCCAACGCAATGGGCGGCGACCTCATCGCGGAAAGCCAGGTAGGCGTGGGCTCCACGTTCACCGTTTCATTAATTCTACAAGGTGAGAAGGGCACTGAAAAAGCGTTGGCCCGTTTTAATTCCGATCAATTAGCTGGTAAACGTTTTTGTTTCTCGAGCTGCCAGCCTGAAAATCGCGATTTCATAACCCACGCATTGACGGCTTGGGGTATGGAGAATGGGGACTTTGCCGAAGATGCGGCAGATCTGATTTTTGAGGATATTTTAAACACTGACGAAGAAAGTCTATCGAACCTAAAAGTGGAAGAGTCGCTTTCCAACAAGGGTCGAATCTTTTTATTTCCAGATTATCGGAAGGTCCCTGAATGTTTAGAAGATCAGGCGATCATAAATAAACCTATTCGATTGAGCACCTTGAACCGCATGGTCCTAGAATCTCTCGAGCTTGTGGAAAAGACATCTGAGCGCAAGACTGCCGAAAACAATGATTTTGACCAAGGGCCCGATAATACAGAGCCTCTCAATATTCTGATCGCGGAAGATAACAAGGTGAATCAGCGTGTCTTGGCCCACATGCTGAAACGCTATGGTCGCCAGGCCGATGTGGCAGGCGATGGTGAGCAGGCTATGAAAATGGCTAAAGAAAAAGCTTATGATCTGATCTTTATGGATGTCCAAATGCCAGTGCTCTCAGGCCTCGAAGCGACCACTGGGATTCGGGAAGATACAAGCTCGGCCAGTCAAGGAGCCTGGATCACTGCGCTGACTGCCAATGCAACTAAAGAGGATACTGAGGAGTGTTTGGAGTCGGGGATGGATAGCTTCATGTCGAAACCGATCATTATCAGCAAATTGACCGAAAATCTGGACGCTGCCGCAAAAAAACGCGCTTCGGAAATTCAGTGACTCTTTCGATTTGAATTCAAGGGTGTCGATGCCCAATCTTTTTCAATTGAGGCTTGATCTCAATGTCCTCACTTGCATTCTGAGGCGTTTTTCCTCGTTCGGGGGCGCTTAGCTCAGTTGGTTAGAGCGTCTGGTTTACACCCAGAAGGTCGCAGGTTCGACTCCTGCAGCGCCCACCATTTTGTGAGAGGAAAATCCTCTCAGAAATGCGCTACACCATATCAGTATTGGTTGAAAACCGATTCGGAGTCCTTGCTCGGATTGCCGGAATGTTCAGCGGACGTGGATTCAACATCGATACCTTGAATGTCGGACCGACTAAAGACGGTTTGTCGCGGATCACTGCCACAATCATCGGCGATGAGAGTGCTCTGGATCAAGCCCTCAAGCAATTGGAACGGCTTGTCAATGTGATCGAAGTGCGGCACTTTCGGGGGGATGATGCGGTAGCGCGCGAGCTGATAATGCTCAAGATCAGTGCCGGACCCGAGAAGCGCCCCGAGATCATCCAAATCTGCGATATCTTCCGAGCCAAAATCATCGATGTGACAAAAGAAAGTGTCATCGTCGAAGTGACTGGCAATGAAAACAAGCTCCGTGCGTTCTTCGATCTGATCGAACCGTTTGGCATCGTCGAAATGGCCCGCACTGGCAATGTCGCCCTGAGTCGCGGTCTCTAAGCAAATCCTTTACTACCCAATAACCTCAGACAGAGAAATGCCTGCAAAAGTATACACCGAGAAAGACGCCGATATGCGCGCCTTCACACGTAAAAAACTAGCCGTGATTGGTTATGGTTCGCAAGGACACGCCCACGCTCTCAACCTCAAGGATTCCGGTTACAATGTAATCATTGGTCTCTACGCGAAGAGTAAATCACGAGCAGTCGCCGAGGAACACGGCTTCACCGTGATGGACACCGCAGATGCTGTGAAAGCAGCAGATATTATCATGCTTGCAGTCCCAGATATGCGTCAAGCAGATGTCTACACTCAGGACGTTGCTCCGAATCTTGAAGCAGGCAAAACGCTTATTTTCACTCATGGTCTCGCAATCCATTATGGCCTGATCAAAACTCCAGAGGATATCGATGTGATCATGGTCGCGCCGAAAGGCCCCGGCCATACCGTTCGCTCTCAGTATGTTGAAGGCAAGGGCGTTCCCGGACTCATCGCGATTCACAACAACGCAACTAAGAAAGCTAAGAAAACCGCGATGGCGTGGGCCAAAGGCATCGGCTGTGCGCGCGCCGGAGTCCTTGAAACCACTTTTAAGGAAGAGACTGAAACAGACTTGTTCGGCGAACAAGCAGTCCTCTGTGGAGGTGCGTCTGCATTGGTTATGGCCGGCTTCGAAACCTTGGTTGAAGCGGGTTATCAGCCCGAAATGGCCTACTTCGAATGCCTGCACGAGCTGAAGTTGATTGTCGATCTGTTCGTTGAATCTGGTATATCTGGAATGCGTTTCTCTATCTCAGAAACAGCCAAATACGGGGACCTCGTAAGCGGCCCTCGCGTCATCACGCCACAGGTAAAGAAGAACATGCAAAAGGTCCTCAAGGACATTCAAAATGGCAAGTTCACCAAGAACTGGGTTAAGGAATACAAAGAAGGACTTCCCAATTACAAAGCCATGCTCAAAGAAGGTGAGAAACACCCCATTGAGAAGACTGGCAAACGTCTCCGCAACCTCATGCCTTGGGTGCCGAAAAAGAGCCTCAAGGGCGTTCAGGCATCTTACAGTTGATCCGCTAGTCAGTTCGGATTTTTGGAAAACGCGCGGAAATGAACCGCGCGTTTTTTTTGGCCCAACCCGAGCTTGCGGAATCATTGGGTCTCTTTAAGGTCTCAAAGTCGTGGAAAGTATCGGGAAATTTATGCAGGCGCTCTGGTTTACGTGGTTTGAGATGGCACCTTTCCTCTTGGTTGGTTTTCTGATCGCGGGGGTTTTGCATGCATTTCTCGACAAAGACCGAGTCTTGCGACTCCTCGGAAAAGACGGCCCTATGCAGACAGTGAGAGCGGTGGTTCTTGGGATTCCGATTCCTGTGTGTTCCTGTGGCGTGATCCCGATAGCCGCGACCTTACGCGAAAAAGGAGCAGGTCCTGGAGCGACTTCGGGATTTATGCTTACGACACCCCAGACGGGCATCGACAGCATCTATGCGACTGCCGGGATTCTAGGAGGACCTCTCGCGGCGGTTCGGGTGCTAGCAGCCTTGGTTTCCGGCATTGCTGCCGGCATCGCTGCGCAGCGATTTTCAGGGCAATCAGTTGTCAACAAAGGCGAGCAAGCGGAGATCCGCGAGGATGCGTGTTGCGGGGAGTCGTCTCACAACGAGGGTCCCCAATGGACTCATAAGATTGATGACGGTTTGCGGTTCGGCCTGGTGACGCTTCCGAAGGATGTATTTTGGCCCATTATCATCGGAGTCGTCATTGCCGCACTCGCTCAAGCCTTCCTTCCAACGAATCTCTGGGGTGCGCTAGAATTCCCTCTCTGGGCAGGCTATCTATTTGTCATCGCGATATCTCTGCCAGTCTATGTCTGCTCGACGGGTGCGTCGATATCGAATTTGATTTCGGCGGAGCCGTCGTCTAGCCAGTATGGGTATGGGCCTGG
>JBCCBL010000240.1:0-4736 GCA_039034055.1 Verrucomicrobiota bacterium
CTGGAAAGCATCCCGTTTAAGCAGCGTATCGAAATGCTCGGAGACGGCCTCTCTGCGACCGGGGATAATCCCCTTGAGTCCCGTTCAGCCTTTGCGCAGGCACGGAGCGAGTTGAGTCGGTTGATCGCGGTGCGTGAGGAATTCAGCATCTACCTGCGGCCGGCCCATCCAAAGATGATTCGGATGAATGATGAAATCGAACGGATGCAGAACACCGTCGATATTCTCAGCAAGCAGAGTTCGGAGAGGGATGAGGATCGGAAGGCATTTTTAGAGATTCGTATTCAAAATCTAGAGGACGAGATCGCCGAATGGGAAAGCGCCTCGCTGGACTATAGTCAGAGACTGGCCGCCTTCAAAAAGTTGGAGTCCCAATTGGATCTCGCTCGGAAAAATTTCTCTCGCCTTTCGCAGTCTTTGGAGAGCATCGACCTGAATCAAAACATCCAACAGGAAATGGTGAACGTACTCGAACCGGCTTCTAAGGCCTTGGAGTTGAAGGCAGATCTTCAGAAAGATATGATCCGCGGCGGTTTCATGGGTGCATTTCTTGCGTTGGCCTTGTGGGCGCTCGTGGGATATCTGGACAACCGTGTCCTCAGTGTTGATGACCTAGATAAGAATTTTGAGCAATCGGTGATCGGGGTGATCCCGAAGGAGGAGGTCAGGCGGTCGGAGTCTTTCGATTTGTTGCATCAGGGTTTGCGTCGTCCGATGTTTGAAGAGGCGATGCGGAATCTGCGCTCGTCGCTGCTATTTATTGACCAGGGCCACCTCGGCTCAACCGTGGTCCGCCCGAAGGTATTCGCGCTGACATCGGCTGTTCCGAATGAAGGTAAATCGACGCTTGCAAGTAATCTCGGCGTAGCGATGGCTTTGGCGCGTTCGAAGACCTTAATCATCGATGCGGATATGCGTCGCGGCTCCCTCTATGAAATGTTCGGGGTTTCAAAAACCGATGGTTTGTGTGAACTGATTCAGAAGAATGGCAAGCTTGAGGACTATGTGCAGAAGACTGAGTTGGAAGACCTCGACATTTTAACAACGGGTCAGCGAATCGAGCAACCCAGTGAGCTTTTTCTGGACGATTGGCTTTCCAAGATCATTGAAGAGGCGCGGGCGACCTATCAATATATCATTATCGATACCGCACCGATCCTCGCCACTGATGACACGATGTCACTCATTCGCCAGATTGATATGATTGTCTTCGTGGTTCGATCCAGTCGCACCCAAGTTCAGCAGATCCGCCCGGCGATTGAAAAGCTGGAGCAACGCCGCGCCAAATTTGCTGGGTTCGTTTTGAACTTCCTAGACTCCAAGCAGCCCTCTTATCACTACTACAAATATTACGACTACTATTCTAAAGAGGAATCGTAGTCCGGTGGGTCGCGCAGGAATTTGAGAACGGTCAGTTCTTTTATGGAATCAACTCATTGAGCTTCGCAATCCTGAGTTGCCAAGGAGGCGGTTAACGTTTCGGGTATACGGAATGTCTTCCGAGAACGACCATGAAACGGACAAAAATCGACCTGCAGAGAGACCACGATCTTCGAAGCGGTCGAGTCGAAGTCGCTCGAAGTCTGAGAAATCCCGGAGCGGTAGCTCTCGCGAACGGAGCCGATCTTCGGGGCCCGATTCGCAGTCGCGGAGTCGGCGCTCGCGTAGCGAGCGCGGCCACAGCTCATCTTCATCGTCGTCCGGGAGTGATCGTTCGAAGAAGAGCAAGAGCGGACGTTCGAAATCCAAAACGGTAGGCTCCAAAAAGTCGGCCTCAGACTCTGCGAATTCGAATGCGGTCAAAATGCAGATGTTGCTTTTGGTTCTTGGTCGCGAGGTCGAGAGGGTAGAGGAGCGGGAAAACGCGCGGTTACTCAGGCAGATTTACGAGGAGATTCAACCCTATGTCTGGGGGCTTGGTTTGTTTCTATTGGTGGTGATCGCGGGGGCGGGCACCACGGTGTTTTCTCAAGGCCTGCTGGTTGCTGGGGTGGGACTGAGTATTTGGATGGTCCCGCCGGTCTACCGAGTTTCGGGACCGTTTGTGATCGGGATGGTCGGTCTCGCGTTGTATGCATTGCATGCGTGGCTCCCGGCTGAAATTGCCCCATTGAGTGAGTGGAGGGAGGTTTACCTGGGTGACCCAAGCTCGAGTATTTTGCCGATTCTCGGGCCAAATTTTGGCGAACATGCCGTCGCCTGGATACTTTTCGTGGCGGGTCTTACTTGGTTGTATTGGGTGCTTTCTTTCAAAATAAGGAGTGAGTCTGTGCATGCAGTTCTCTGGCTGATGGCGCTGAGCATCTCGATTTTGAGTGTGGGCGTGATGGTCGGCAATTCCCTCAATTTGCGGCTTCCGTATGCCGATGATCCGAGCACCTTTACTTATTTTCCCAATCGAAATCAGACGAGTATCGTCCTCGCTGTGGGTGCTTGTATCGCATTGTGCATGACGCTCTATAATGCCGTTCATATGCGCCTGATTGCGTTTGGCTTGGGAGGGTGTGTCTCAATCGTGACACTGGGTGGTCTTTTGCAGATGCAGTCCCGGGGAGGTGTTTTGTTTTTATTCGCGGGCCTGCTCGTATTTATCCTCTCGGCCAGTCTCATGATGCGCAAAGCCAGCGCGCTACCGTGGCTGAGACTGGGCCTGCCCTGCGTGATCCTGGTTATCTCGCTATTTACTTTACTCGATGGGGGGGTGCGGGATCGTTTGATTCCGATGGTGCGTGGGGATTTTTCCTCGCTAGCCGATGAATTTCGCTACGCGGTGTGGGCGGATACGCTGCAATTGGTGGGTGGCGAACCTCTCGGTGTAGGCCTTGGGCATTTTGCGGCGGTGATTCCGCAATATCTAGATCAGGCGGTGGTTGGAAAAGCGATTTTACATCCAGAGAGTTCGTGGCTGTGGCTGCTTTCGGAGCTGGGTTGGGTGGGATTTTTCATCGTGGCGATATTGACCGGATTGATGCTCTTTAAGGCCGTTCTGGGACTGAATCGTTTTCCAAATCCGATCAGGCTTTTGGCACTCATCGCCTTGGGAATCCTCTTCGCGCATAGCCTGGTTGATGTTGGTTGGCATCGCCCGGGAGTTTGGGTGCTCGGGGTCCTGCTGCTGGGAATTATATTTAGGCAGCAGACTGGGGTGAAGCTTCGGGAAAACTCATCCGCGATGTTAGGAAGTTTAAAAATCGGGTCGGGCGCCCTCATACTCATCGGTCTCCTTTGGATGGTCGCTGCTTTTATTCCTTTGCCTGTCCATTCGGATACGATTGCCGAGAGATCTGCGGACGGAGCCCGTGAGGCTGTGTCAGCCGGCGATTCCGAGGCGGTCTTAAGGGCAACCGATCTGTGGTTGCGGGTTGAGCCTTTGAATTGGGAAGCGCATTTTTTGAGAGCGCGCGGCTATTTGAGAGCGGGTGGTGAGCAAGAAACCCTGGCCGTTAATTCATTCCGGAAGGCTCGTTTTCTGAACCCACACCTGGCCAGTCTGGGCATGATGGAAGGCGACACTTGGCTAGCTCGCGAGAATGTTGGGCGTGCTTTCAATGCATGGAATTGGATGTTGAGCCGCAAATCGGAGAATGAGCAGGAGCTGCTTAATCAGCTCTTTCAGCGCGCCTGGAATACGGAAAATGCCCGCGATCAGCTTATCCTGCTTTCGGAGACTCAACCAAGCTTACGGCTGCGGGTCTACGAGGAGGTGGAGCTGGATACTTTCCTCAAAATGGTCGAGGCGGATTTGGAGGCGGAGGAGCTAGGCTTGCCATTTTGGAATGTGATGCCTGCGGAGCTTCGTTTGCGATGGATTGGGGTAGTCGGCTGGAAAGGCTTTGAAGCCTTTGTGCAGAAAAATCCGTCCTTCGCCAGTCTACTGACTCAGTGGCCGATAAAGTTCGAGGGCCTGATCGGAGATGGGGATATCGAGGCAGCAGCGAGCCATTTTTTATCGAACACCAGTCTGCCGGGAATCCCAGGCAATATCGAAGAGGAGGAATTGATTTCTCTGGAGAGGCAATATCGTAACACGCCCGATGACTACTACCGGGGCCTGCTGGTGGCGAAAAAGCAAATTGAACTTGGAAACGATCTCGGTGCTCTTGAGGTGTTGCAGGCTATGATCAAAAAGCGACAGGACAGATTGCCCGATTTGATCTACTACTGGGAGGGAGAACTGCTGAATCGGTCTGGAGATTCGGAAGGGGCTGTGAAAGCGTGGTCGCGTTGGATTGTAGAAAGTCAGTTGATGGAATGAGATCATGGGTCGGTCTGAATCGAATCGAAACTTGGTGATTCTGGGAGCCGGTTATGTCGGCAGTGCTCTTGCGATAGCGGCTCGAGGATCGGGTTGGGTGGTATCCGCGCTGACCCGCAATCAGGATCGTATCGAGACTCTCGAACGCCTGGGGATCGCGGCGATCCAGGCACGGACCGATGAACCAGGTTGGGAGTCGATGATGCCCACCGAGGTGCAGGGAGTGGTCTATTGCGCAAGTTCAGCTTCGCGCAGTGTGGAAGGATATCGCGCTTCTTATATTGATGGACAGGAACGAGCCCTCAGGTGGGCGCAAGCGGCCGGAGTGAAGCATTATATTTATACGAGCAGTACTAGTGTCTATGGCGAAGCGATGGGAGAATGGGTCGATGAGGATTCGGGTCCATGGTCCGATACGGAGTATGCACGGGTCTTGCTCGAGGCGGAGAAGCGGGTATTATCATCTGCAGTGCGAGCGACC
>JBCCBL010000241.1:0-4728 GCA_039034055.1 Verrucomicrobiota bacterium
AGCGATTTCTCGCTAGCCACTACCGCGAGCAAGGGCTGATCTCTGCGGGCACAACGGCCTTGCCAACCCTTCTCGATGATCAGACCTGTTGCGATTTTTCACACATGAGTGCCAGTCCGGGCCGATGCAGTGCCTTAACTCCGGCCTCTATCTATCAGAAGCTCTCTTTGGCCAAAGATAATTATGCCTAGCTTTGCCAGTGTAAGCGATTAGATTTCTTTCATAGTAAAATGAAGCGAGATCGATCAGGCGATGTTGAAGGCAAATTTCAACACATGCGCCGATCGGGGGTATTCGCGCCCTCGGCCTCCTCGTCCATTACAAATCTAGGCGTAGCCGGGACCCCTTGCGACCCCGTTCAAACAGTCCAAGGCGGCCGAAAGCTTGGATTTTTTGTAGGCTCCGAGACCGGCTTTGCGGCGGTCGACCTGATATTTTACATTGATCGCGTTTGGCCTGAGGGCTAACATAGAGGTTTGTCGAATGACCCTTTGAAGCCCTTTTTTCAGATTTTCTTCGTTTTGCTTGTGAACAAGCCGCTATTGGCAACTCGCCTGGATTTTTTCTACGAGAGGCAGAATGAGCTAGAGGAAGCCATCTCCCAACTTGAGGCAAGGCTTGAGGAACTGCCGGTGCGTTCGTTGACTCGAGACACCTCACGGATCGGATTCCATAGTAGTTATCGAGAGATTGGTTCATTTGCTGACGAGACTCCGAAGTGGACTCTAAAGTATCAGAATAACCTGGGAACTCCCCTCATTGAGTCTGCCTTGATTCCGGCAGTCGTGAATAGAAACGGAGTCTTGGAAGCATATGGATTTCCGAAGCACTTTCGAATTATCGGTGTGATTGGCGACGAATCTAGATTACTTTTTGAATGGAAAAACGAATTCAATTTGGGAATCTATCCACTCTCGTTTCCAATCCGCGGCCCCAATGGTGGAGCTTTCCGTTGGGAACAGCTTATCTTGGAAGTTTATGAAGGCACGATCGAGGGTAATTCAGAATTCTTCGCGCTTGGTGAATGGATGGGCTTCGGGACGCAAATCGCGGATCATGTAAATAATTGCGCGTTTTGGTTTAAGATCTCCACCGATTCTGGATCTTTCAATCATCACCCGTTCTGGAAAATTAGTAATTTGAAGGATGGACACACCTCTTTTGGGCTACCCCTCGGGCCTTCGATCGAGGAGAGCCTCGACCCCTTCATCACCTTCGAACAAGGTCCTCCTGAACAGCTTGAATTGCATTACGACGTCCACATCAAGCGAAAGCTTGGCAGAATCAAGATCTACCCGACAGTGCAAAAACGAAGGGAGACCATCCTGAGTATCGGGTTTCCGACTGGTTTCACCATCGATGTCTCAAACAAACCAGCAAGTTTTGGATTTCAACCAGACACCATTATCAAAACAATTGAGTTTGACCAAAAACGACCACCTGGCCAACACCCGTTCGTCCACAATATTAATGTGAAAAAAGCACAGTCGCTCCGTATCCGCTTCAACACCCTGAACGAAGTGGATGATGTTCCAGTACTCGCGATGAGTGAGATAGAAATTTTAGCATCCGGCGTTCCAGCCGGTCGATTAGTGAACTCGGTCGGTTTCTCAGAGGAGCAAAGACGCCATTTACCGCAGCTCAGTGACAACCTCGTCCAACAACGTCGATTACTTTCTGAGCATGAATGGATCCTCGGTCTGCAGGAGAACGGCGCAATCCATCGAGAAATCCAACAAAAGAGAGGAGAACTCAATAGGATCATCACAGCTCGAGATTCTTTTACGCAGAAACTCTCTTTGGGGGTCCTATCTACTGTGATCGTCGGTCTAGTGAGCTGGCTGGCGATGAGTAAGCTCATGAAACAGCGGTCCGAATACAAACTCCGCGAGGAGCTTGCCGGAGACTTGCACGATGATGTAGGCGCACTCCTCGGTTGCAGCATGCTGGCGGCCAGCAGTCTCGAAAATAGCGAAATATCCGAAAGACAGAAATATCAGGTCCAACGGATCATGGACTCCACGAGACAAGCAACTCAAGCATTCCGAGACATTATCTGGATCAACAATCGCGACAGGGGACCGTCGGCCATCTTTTGCAAAAGGCCCACGACTATTTAAACATGTTTACCGAGCGTTACGAACTGAGCTTCCGGCGCAACATCCCTTCAGCCTTCATGAGTCGACGGCTTGATCGTCGAAGCCTCAGAGAGATCTATTACTTCATCAAGGAGAGTATCAACAATGCCCACAAGCACGCACAAGCCCAACGCCTCTCGCTCCAGATCGGCCTAGAGAGTGAGACATTCACCGTTGTGATTGCGGATGACGGGGTCGGCTTCCAGGTGGAGAAATACGAAGACCCGTCCTCGGAATTGACGGGGTTTGGCCTAAAATCCCTGAAGCGTCGCGCATTCCACCTCAAGGGTAATCTTGAAATATGCTCTACTCCGAATCGAGGGACCGTCATCCAGCTTGAATTTCCGGCAAAGCGAATTTTAGTCTAGGAGCGTATTGTATGAAAAAGGACTCGGCCTCTGAAGGACCTATAAAACTCTTGATTGTTGAGGGCAATAGCGACTATCGCAAAGATCTCGCAGATTCGCTGAATCGAGTCCTCGATATGGAAGTCGTCGGGGACTTTTCTTCCTACACCGCAGCCGAAGAAGCATTCGAACGAAAAGAGTACCCGCTTCCTGATCTGATACTTCTCGATATCCAGATACCTGGAGTGAGTGGCATCGAAGCGATACCGAAGATACAAGAGGCCTTCCCGCCGATTGGCATTGTTATGCTCACTACCTTCTCTGACAAAAGAAATGTATTCGATGCCATATGCGCAGGCGCGACTGGTTATCTTCTAAAAACGGATGGTATTATGGAGATCACTCGTGCCATCCGAATCGTAAACTCTGGAGGTTCATCGTTGAGCGGCAGCATTGCCCACATGGTTGTTGAAGTGTTCAGTGCGATTCCGCCTCAACAGACGGATCACGACCTCGAAGAACTCGAGCTGAATATTTTAAAACTCCTATCGGAGGGCAATCAAAAGAAGGAAATTGCTGAACAGCTCGAAATAGAGGACCACCAACTGCATTATTGCATGCGGAAGATTTATAAAAAACTACAGGTTCATTCACTCAGCGGAGCCGTCGGAATCGCCCTACGCAAGGGCCTGATAAAATAATCAGACCTAACGAATTGGAGGGTTCAAATCATCACGCGGATAATGCTATCCAAACTGAGCACCCGTCTCGGCAAGGGTGAACAACCTCCTTCGATCAGATCTTGAAGAAACGAGCTGCGTCAGCGACATCACAGATGAAAAGCTCTTGTTGTGGATGTTTATCCCGCGCCAGGTGATCACGTAACTGCGAGCTGTTCGAATTAGAATAGAGAGGGACCATGTTAGTGCCTTCGTTAGGGTCTTCAAAAAGCTCTTGTTGATCCGTCATGTCTGCCTCTTCGTGATTTCCGATTGCCAGCGAATAAGCCAATTGGAGAGGGTTCTGACCCTCTCCATCTTACTTGACGGGTTTATATCACGCATGTTATGTTCGGGATATGTTTAGAGCAAATCAGATGTATGACGACCTAGGCCAAATGCTGATAACTGCCCGTCATCATGTGAAATTAACTCAATCACAAGTCGCGGAGCGTATGGACACATCACAGACCGCCGTTGCGCGCATGGAACGCGGAACAGGAAATCCGTCACTTTCCACATTGCGAAAATACGCCAAGGCGCTTGGTATGGAAATTCGCGTTAATTTTGAGCCACTCAAGGAGAAATAAGGACATGGCAACACAAGTAATCGATCTTCCTCCAGACCTTGAACAATATGTTCAGGAGGCTGTCGCATCTGGACGCTTTGGCAGCCCAAGCGATGTTTATCGTGCAGCTTTGTCTCTGCTTCGTGATGTGCCACCCAATGCCATTCACAACGATCAAGAATTGATTGATGCGATAAACCAGGGACTGGATTCCGCATCGTCAGGCCAGGGCACGCGATTTTCCAGTGAACAAGAATTCTTGAGTTGGTCTGAAGGCGTCTTTGAAGACATCTGCGGTGAAAGAGCCTCGGACTAATGCCCCAAACCTTTCTCACCGATGATGCGAAGGCCGATTTTCGCGTTATCATTCGCCGCTCTAGAAATCAATTCGGCCGCGAGGCTGCCAAGCGTTACCAGAAGCTTATCAACATCTCGATCCTCGCTATAGCTCGGAATCCTGATCTCATAAACTCAAAGCGCTATGATAGCGCCCGAAAACCAGTTCGGATTTATCATACGCGGCACAGCCGAAATGATGCTGCCATCAATGGGGTTACTGTCCGCACTCCAAGGCATATCATTGTGTATTAGGTCAAGCCGGACGGCTCCATCGATATTTTGCGATTGCTTCACGATAGCATGGATATCGAACGGAATCTTTAAATCGTTCGTAGCGCATTTAAAGGGAACTAGCGGTATATCGCCCCGCGTTAAGGCGCATTACGGATACTATTTGATCTTTAAGTATCCTTTATGGTAAATACTACCAAGGTATAATCCCGCAGCAAATCGAAGTTTGTCTGATATGGCGAAGATTTTGACGGCAAGACCTTTATCCCTGATTCAATCGGAAATCGGCCGCTTATCATCGTCTGCCGGGATCGCCATCACGCGCCATTCGAGGATCTTGAGGCCAAAGCGCTCGCGATAGCGTTCTGCGATAAGGTCACTGACC
>JBCCBL010000242.1:0-4724 GCA_039034055.1 Verrucomicrobiota bacterium
ACTAGTGTCTATGGCGAAGCGATGGGAGAATGGGTCGATGAGGATTCGGGTCCATGGTCCGATACGGAGTATGCACGGGTCTTGCTCGAGGCGGAGAAGCGGGTATTATCATCTGCAGTGCGAGCGACCGTATTACGGCTTGCGGGTCTCTACGGGCCTGGTCGTCACCTGCTCTGGGATCGGGTCGCCGAGATGGTTGGAGATAGCCTTCCGGGATTTGGAGACACTTATTTGAATTTGGCCCATCGGGACGATTGTGTATCCGCGATTTTGGCGCTCTTGGATTGCGAGCGTGAGGATTCTCAGGTGTTCAACTTGGCCGATGACCAACCGTTTACCCGGCAGGGAATTGTCGATTGGTGCTGCGAGCAGCTTGGCAAACCGCGTTTAACCTTCATCCCGGAACGCGCTTCGGAGGACCGACGGGCCGCTCGGTTTGCCTCGGGTCGCCGTCCGAATCGGCGGATCTGTGCGGATAGAATCAAGCAGGCCTTGTCATGGGCGCCCCAGTATCGTGATTTCCGTGTAGGCTATCGTGGAATGGGTCTTGTTGATTAAAAGTGATCCTCAGGCGGTGCGGGACCTGTAATTCGAGCAAATTTACTTTTTATACCATTTGCCGGATTTGCTCTGCACCCAGACGCCTTTTGCCGATTTTTTGCGCAGTTCGTCTGCGCGACTCTCCCCGACGACTTTGGCGTTGAGCCCAAGGCGTTTGGCGATAATCGCATAGAGCGCGGTTCGGTCTTTGTTCTCGGATTTGATGAGGTTTTCCGATTGCTTTGAGACGGAACCGCGTGCCTCGATGAATCCGGCTTTATTTTCGCCGATGCTTCCGGATGCTTTCAGGCTGTCAATGGCTTTGACCCGCTCAAGGACACGTTTTTTGATCGCGGGCTCGCTCATGTCTTGAGCCGCGGCGTTCGACGGTAGCACTGCGCTGCAAATCGCGAGCATGAGAAGGCTGATGATGAATCTGTTTAGCATGATGTTTACGGATTGGAGGGAGGCGTTTCGGATTCAGTAACGGTCGTTGATGCAGCATCAATTTCCCCAAACACACTCTGGAGTTCTTCCTCGAGTTGCACCTTAAGGTTCACGTCGAGAGTGATTTGAATCGGCTCAATCGAGCTGTGAGTTTTTACGCTGATGCAGCCGGTTGTGGCTGCAGTTAGTGCGAGGGCTCCAGAGAGGTAAAATTGGGTCGGCAACTTCATTAGAGTCTATTCAATACTTGGGCTCATCATGCTGAGGCGGATCAGGAAATTGTAGAATGCTTTGAGCGATCCTCTGACCGGTATGTCTAGAATCAGGGGAACTTCAAGACCTCCTGACCGTCCCTTCCCAGAAATGTTTATTTCCATCGGGATTTCAGGTGTTTTTTCTGAGAAAAGCGACATTTGGAAGGTATCGATTGTGAGGTTGGACAGGGTGTCGGAGAGAATTTTATTGGGCTCTAGTTCGAGTTTTCGCAAGACCCAGTCGCTCATCGTTCCGCTTGGAGCGGTCTCTTCGCTAAAAATCCGGGAGGTGTAGTATAATTTTGCGATTTCACCCTCGGGGAGGCCGATAACGGCTTCTTTGGGGACGAAGAGTCCATTCCTAAAAGTGAAGGGCACACGCCCCCCGATGCGTCCAGCAAGGCTACCATTGAAGCCTTCAATCAGGCCTCCGATTTCATAGAGATCTAAATCTTCGACGATCAGCTCGCTCTGGATAGAGAGGGGAATCATGTTTAGGGTGGATGGGAGCAGGGTCACGCGGCCTCCGAGAGCTTGCAGGCTTGCCGTTTGGATGCGCGCGAGTTCTCCGCTTATCCAGTCCCATTCGAAGGTCCAGTCGGTCGTTTCGATATCGCCGAATGAGATTGATTGGGCTGTCAGGGTATTTTTTCCGGGTGGCCCGCTGAATGCGCGTAGCGAGTCCATTTGTAAATTTCCCGAGATGCCCTCTCCTCGAATGCCTGCCGGAGGATAGATCAATTCGAGAGATTCGAATTTAAAATCTAAAGAGGCGTCAGGGACGCCGCCGATGAGCTTAATTTCGCTCGCTCCCTGAAAATTTCCGGAGATTCTGGTCGCTTTGTATTCAGGGAGTAATTCGGAGATCAGCGTAGACTGATTGAGGGAGAAGGGCTCTAGCTGAGTGGCGATGGTGATCTCCGACTGGTCTTTGGAGCGGTCCGCGAGGAGGTCGATTTTGAATTCCACAAAATTGTTGTCAACATATGCCTCGGCCTGAAAATTTCCTCGAAGCTTCCGCAAGTTAGCAATCATGAGGCGGCCTTGGACAGTGAATTCTTCGATGTCGATTGGCCAATCTCCCGTTACATAAACGCTGCTTGCATTGATTTCTAAGGCGGAGTTTTCGAGGTTGATAATGATCTCTGGCACTGCGCCCCGCACCCCCTCTACGATGGCGTCCTGTGCGTTGAGGATGAGTTCGGCTTTAGTCCGTGAAAGCAGCGTCTCGATGTCGTATTCTCCTTCCCGCTGGTCGCTGCTGATCGACGTTTCCGTTTTGGCAAAGACGCCCAGGTCTTCGAAGACTCCGTAGTCTCCCGAGAGATCTCCAGTGGCCTGAACCTCAGTGGCAATTTGCCAATCACCGGAAAGACCCTCAGGCGCTTCGATGAGGAGTGTGGTTTCGGTTGTTCCAGTCCAATTCAGCGCTGGTTTTTGGAATGTGATTTCCGGATTTTCGCCGATTGGTGTCAGACTCAGGGCGATAGTTTGCGGGATTTCGGGCTGCAAAATATCGGTAATCTGGAGGGAGGCGGAAACCCCTGGGAGCATCAGATCTGGGATCAATGTGCTGAAGGATTCCGGGGGAATAATTGCCTTCAAGCGGACCACTTCTGATGGATCTTTGGCCTCAGGTTCATAGGTCAATGTTGTCGAGAACAGCTTGATTTGCGAGGGGTCTTCATCGATGGAGATACTCAGAGCATCGGCGCTGAGTTGAGTTCGCTTTGCATCGGAGTTTACTGACAGGAGGGTTGGTTTCAGCCGATATTCCGCATATCTGGCGCTCAAGATTTCGATCTGGGCGTCTATCCCTTCGAGTGCTGGCTCATTTAGAGAAGTGAGTCTGCCGCGGCCCCGACTGTCTGCCTGTGCTTTGAGGCCGATCGTCTCATTTTTGATTTCGATAGGGATGTGCCAATCGAACTGCGGGAATTTTGATTCTTCATGCACAAGACTCATTACCCAGTCCTTGCCGGAAACTGCGAAGGCGTCGTAATTTCCTTCCCATGGAGCCCCTTTGACTTTGGCTGATCGAAGAGATGTCCCCGCGAAATCAGCGTGCGCTATGAGTCCGTTGAGCTGAGTCTTAATTTCGGTGTTTTCCCAGGCCAACGTTTCCAATGATAAGTCGATTGCGGTGTCGATCTGTTCCATTGCGGCAAGGCTGCCTAGAGACTTGACTTGGATGCGTGCCGGCCCGGTGAGTGAAAGTGGCTCGATCATTGCGACGTGGGTTTCTTCGGGCATCCAATCGCGGGATAGTTCGAGCCATTGCTGGGTGTCGGCGGTTTCAAGGCGCCCGTGGAATTCAAGTGTCCCCGGAGGCTGAACTTTAAACACGAGCGTTTTGTTTCCGATAGGGGAACGGATCTTGAGGAATCCAAATTTCCGGTCGGGTCGCGAACTCATGAGTCCACTTAGCGCGAGGTCCAACGCCTGCTCTTTCTGATTGACCGACATCTCGAGCTGATCGATATCGATGGAAAGATGGGGTAGCTCTTCGAGGAGCTGCAGGATGGGTTGGCTCGGGTCTTCTGTCTGTGTAGCTGCGGTTTCGTCGGGCAGTTGGTATTCATTCGCATTGATCAAAACTTTGCCACTTCGGATGCGTATTGCCTCGAGCCAGTCTACGGAAAACCGCCAGGACGGATTTAATGAGATCTGAGCGGACAGGTTCTGTATCGTGAGATTTTCGTCTTTGAAATTTAGATTCTCAAACTCGATTTGGGTCGGAGAGATTCTGCTAAGTTTACGAACTTCGAGTGGAATTTGATTGAGCGCGGCATATTTGTTTATGACCCAGGTCGACCATCCCTCGGCGGAAAACACTAGCAAGGCTGCGAGCAGTGTTAATCCAAGGCCAAGGAATAAGAGTAGGCGCGTGGAGGTCCTCAATATCTGCGATACTCTACCGGGCATAGCAAAAACTCATAAACTCGGGGACTTGAGGAAGATTTTCATGGTAATATCCTAAAAATTGCGGTGCTGTTCTTTCGAGCGCGAACAACAAGTCTATATGGATTGGTATTATGAAGGAAATGGGGAGCAGCAAGGCCCCGTGCCTGAAGCTGTCTTGATTGATCTTTATCACCAAGGCAAGCTAACCGGTGATTCGCGTGTATGGCGTCAAGGTATGAGCGATTGGGATTTGATGAGCGAGTCATTCCCGAGCCTTGATCAAGTCATTTGCTCCGGCTGCAATGAATATGTGGACGAGTCTTCAATCGTGCCCGCAGGTGATTTGTCGGTATGTCCGAGCTGCAAGGATGAGGTCTTGCAGAGAATGCGAGAGGGCATTCCCCTCACTCAAGATAGCAATTTTCGAGAAATCCGTGAAAACCTACCAATAACAGGGCCTTTTTTTTTCGACTGCGCGCTAGCATTACTGCAGACAGCGCAGCCTCTAACGGTGTCCACCCCATCTCTCGGCGCTCAACTGGGAAAAAGCTCTGGCTTGGGGTCGTGATCAGCGGCGCA
>JBCCBL010000243.1:0-4719 GCA_039034055.1 Verrucomicrobiota bacterium
AGAACGGGTCTTTAAGGTCCTCAAATGCTGGCTCCTCTGCATTATACTCGGGCGACAAGATTTCTTCTAGAAATTCGATTGCTTGAGCGCGTTGCTTGAGCGAAACAACATGGCTCTTTCCTCCAGAAAGCTTAATCTGCAATGAGATTGTTTCACCTACGGCGAGGCCATTTACTAACAAGAGTGAGATCAAGGTATTCAAAATTAGTATTGATTTCATTATCCTGCCTCCTCTCCAAAAACATGAATCTTTAAGTCGACTTCTACCGTTCCATCAAGTTGGGAGTTAGTAGCTATCGTGATGCGCCGGACCTGAGCTATCTTATTACCACGATGGATCATACTTAGGTATGTCAAAGCCTCTTGAAAGGTTCCAGTAACGGAAATACTGAAAGGGACTATAGCCCGAGATTTCAATGCCGTGAAATATGTATTTTTCTTATCGGGCTCGATTTTCGGATCCTGAGCCACCGACGTCATTGATACAGCAGTCTTCTCATCTAGCTCGTAAAAATAGGCAATGTTCGCAGATCGTTCTTCTGAAACCATAGACCGCGCGTCGACCTTTTCTGTCAGAGTGTCTAGGGTCTCGAGGTCATCCAAAAGACCGGTCGAGTTTTTCCGATTAGCGCTGAGAGTATCCCGGGTTTTACTTATATCAAAGACTTTCGCATCCAATTCATCAATACCTAATCCTCTAACAATGAACACTATTGCCAAAATCAGAGCGAACGCTAACAGCCCCAAAGCAAACGGGTAATCTAATACTTTCCTAAATTGGTCTTGAGCGTTCATTTGAATTCAGGGTTAATTGAAATATCAAGCTGGAAACTGAAGAACCCTGTCGCTTCATCTCGGGGAGACGGGAGTTCGAGAATATTCCCTGGATATTTAGAGATGATTTCTAGGACTTCCACGGATTCCTTGAATTCTGTGATCGCCTCGAGAGTCGGAGCCTTACCAGACATTTGTAGTCGAAAGGCAGGGAAAGACTTCTTCTTCACCTGCCGTGTCACCTCGCTTAAATCAATCCTCTCGAGAAACACCCCTTCAGGTAGAATATTAGCAATCTCGACAACAATTTTGACCGGATCTATTGGCGATAAATAGAATTTCTCAAGATCGGTGAGTAGCGGCGCTACAGCCTTGAAGGTCGTACTATCATTCAGGTTTTTAGTGTTCCCTCTTTCAAGATCCGCAACCTCGGTTTCCAAATCGTCCAAGATTGCATGCTGTGACCTCAAACTAAACTCTCGCGATAGAACCATCACCAGCATCAACAAGGCAATGAACCCAGCGATTCCATTTATAATAAAATCGGTGCGGATGATTTTAATATCCGGCAATTCCGATTCAATTCGAAAGTCTGGATGCCAGTTAAGGTGACTGCTCTGTTTCTTCTTCGCCATTGGAGATTTTTGCTTTGAACGGGCACAAAAGGGAAAACAATCCGAACCACTCGTCATCAATCACACCCGGGTCTACATCACTGCCAATCTCAACCTCATGTGATTTCAGCCATTCAGTAGCGTCGATATTCAGTGATTCCACGCCCAGAGTCTCGGCCAAGACCTGGCGCACCCAGGATAATTTGCTTGGAAGCTGAGGAAGGAACATGTGACTGATTGTCTGCCCAGTTTGGACTTCGTAAAAACCAGTTGATGCTTGCAGTTCGCGAATGAGCTTTCGAAGCAGTTTCGGTCCAACTTCGGTAAAATCAAAGGTGTTGGAAAAAAACAACTTCTGGGCAGATTCCTCATCCTTGAGCCCTAACTCCTGCTTCACCACCGGGATCATGCTATGAATACCATAGGGAATCGGTCGCGTCACATCAACCTTCCCCTCTCGCACGATAAATGCCTGGCTCGACTCAGCAGACATCTCGAGGACGAGAATCGCGCCCTCGACTTTGAATCGACTCGAGTAATCCAGGATAGCTCCCATTGAGCAAACGGATGTAATCTCTAAAGATGATGGATACACATTTAATTCCACCAAGTCATTCTGCTCTTTCACCAGGTCCTCATTGGACGCTCCACAGAACATCAACCGCGTGGTAGCTCCTTTCTCCAAATCAGCTTCGGCTCCTGAGTCTGCCTCCAAGATCCCGACCGCATGGGACTCATGGTCGATCCTAAACTGCGATTTTAATAGATCCGTGTAGTAGTTTGGATTCTTTTTACGTGCTGCTATATCAAGATCGAACACACGCATAAATCGACTTCGCGGAGAAATCGCGACATTACTGACCACGTAGTTATTTTGCTTTGCTTCGACAAATCCTGAAATCTGTTTAGCGAGCTTCCCACTCTCCTCGCGCGGTAGAGAGAATACTTCTTCGACCTCAAAGGGTGCTTTACTTGAAGAGGTCCTCGCGCCGAAGACAGTCTGTTCTGTCACGCAAAGGTAAACGCCCTTAGTTTTGGCTTTGATCATTTAGAGAGGTATGCAGTCGAGAGTGAGGGGGGTGCCTGCCAGATTCGGTCCGTGAGGACCCACCGACAATCCAACGCTATAAGACTAAAAAATGACCTGACAAGGAATTCATGAAAAATTGAAGCATTCGGACCGAGAAGTGGATTAATTTTTAGTTTTTTTACACACCAATACTGCATTATCTTTAGAATTTACGGGCAGTGCGCGAAACTCTTAACCCACCAATTCCTCAAAGAGCTGGTCAATCTGTGTAGTGGGGACCGTGCAATGCTGCCCCACACACAACTGGAAGCCATCGGCCTGATCAGGGTCATCGGCGGGCAGGAAGAAGACGCGCCGCCAAGGCTTGGCACTCAGTCCCTCAATCAGGTCTGGATAGAGGTGCTCCACCCCATTTGCGCGAACTACCGCAATTCCTGTAAGGTCTCGCACAATCGCCGCCATTCCATGAGATGCCGCACTCGAAACATTGGAAATGAGCGCCGGGTAAAGATCGACAATTTCTTGATAAATCTTATGATACCGACCTTCGCCAGAAATGGCTGCTAATGATGACAAGGCATGCAGCATTCCGGCGTTTGCCGAAGGAATCGCATTATCGTGCCAGTCTTTCTTCCTGACGATCAAATCATCCTGGTCGCGCGCAGTCAGAAAAAAACCTGGCTTTTCGCTATCGAGAAATTTCTCAATAGCGCGATCCACGATCACTTTTGCCCGATTAACCCATCGCTCCGCACTGCCCTGAGCAAACAGCTCGACCCGCGAAGCCAGGGCTAGGAAGGCTTCAGCGGTGAACGCATAATCATTGAGCGTGCCGACTCCAACCGGGCCCTCGGGGTACGCGACCGGAAAGATATCTCCGGCCGTTTCAATCATTTCCGCCCAGAGCCACTCCCCCGTCGCCTCAGCGAGTCCGACCCAATCGGAACGCCCTAGCGAGAAGCCAGCCTCGGCGATTCCTCGCATCAATAGCGCATTCCACGCGGTGAGTCGCTTCCGGTCAATTCCCGGTTTTTCGCGAGTCTCTCGCTTGGCGAGCAATTGCATACGGGCGTCATACAGACTTTGACGTCGATTCAAATCGCTCGTCGAAAGCGCCGGATTGGACAAGCCTTCTTCAAAAGTGCCCTTTTCAGTGATCAAATAGGTCTCACAAACCTCGCTACCCAACTCTTCTCCCAGTGCTTCAATAATCTGCTCCCGATTCCAGCAATAAAAGATCCCTTCTTCTCCACCCGAATCTGCATCAATCGCTGAGAAGAAGCCTCCCTCATCCGAGGCCATTTCACGAACCAGCCATCCAATCGTTTCCTCCATAATCAGCGGATACATGGCATCCTGATACTGATGGAAGGCCTTCGCATAGACATCGAGCAGCAGACCATTGTCATACGCCATTTTTTCGAAATGTGGGATGAGCCAGAACTTATCGACCGAGTATCGACAAAAGCCTCCTCCAAACTGATCGAAGATCCCTCCATGGGCCATCCCATGAAGAGTTGTATTGACCACTTTATCGATGCGTTCGACTAAATCCGGATCCTGAGCACACCTACGGGTGTTGCGAACTGCGAGTAGGAAATCCAAGGTCATAGAAGGTGGGAACTTCGGCGCGCTCCCAAAACCTCCATACTCATCATCATGGCGCTCATTGATATGGTCGGCGGCTTCAAAAAGCAGCCGAGAGTCCCATTGTTTCGCTTGGCGCACATAGGCATCGCTCAAATGTTCCAGATTTTTGACGATCGACTCCGCGTTGCTTTCGCACTCCGCTCGTTCTTTTTTATAAAATTCGGAGATCCGCATCACGAGCTGCGGCCACGGCATCACCTGCATGCCGCGTTTCTCATCCGGGGGAAAATAGGTCCCCCCATAGAAAGGGCGCCCGTCGGGAAGGCAAAATACGTTGAGCGGCCAACCCCCGTTTTGATTCATCATCTGGACTGCCTCCATGTAAATGTGATCAACGTCTGGACGTTCCTCTCGATCAACCTTAACACAGACCAGATTGCGATTCATCAGTCCGGCGATATAGTCTGACTCGAAAGATTCGTGCGCCATCACATGGCACCAGTGACAGGCCGAATAACCGATCGAGATAAGCAGCGGAACATCACGCCGTTTCGCCTCCTCGAATGCATCATCACACCAAGGCCACCAGTCCACCGGATTATCGGCGTGCTGCTTTAGATAAAGACTGGATGATCCCTCTAATCGGTTGCCCATGAGAGTGTTAGGCTGTTCGGTTTCGAGGCTTCGACAACGATTTATCCAGCTTTTTCA
>JBCCBL010000244.1:0-4703 GCA_039034055.1 Verrucomicrobiota bacterium
AATGTATTTCGTGGATCTCCCCTTATTTTCCCAGCGTCAAGCGTTCTAGATTTTGAATCCCTTCAATTACCTTGCAAACGCGGTCCGCGCTCCAGAGATCGTCGGGATTTTAGCACGCTGGGGTTTTGAGGATTTGCTCCTTCAGCTAGATACACCGTCGTTTTTGCTCAAAAATCTGGTGCGCGAGCGGGTCACCCATCTCTCGCCCTATGAGCGTGTGCGATCAGCCTGCGAAGAGCTGGGCCCCATATTTGTAAAGTTTGGGCAGATCCTCAGCATGCGGCCAGACCGGATTCCCGAGCCCTTGGTAATGGAGTTCAAAAAACTCCGCAGTCAGGTAAAACCTCAGGGGTTCGAGAGAATAAAGCCGGTTCTTCTAAAGGAGCTTGGCTCAAGCATTGAGGACGTTTTCGAAGAGTTTGACAACAATCCCGTTGCATCCGGTTCTCTAGGACAAGTCTACAAGGCAAAGTTGAAATCCACATCAGAATGGGTTGCCGTGAAAGTGCAGCGTGCGGATATCCGCAAAACGATTTCTTCGGACCTAGAAATAATCGGATGGTTCGCCCGGCAGCTCCACGCCAGAATCGAGTATCTCAAGCCTTACAATCTGCCAATGCTCATCCATGAGGCGGAAGAGCGATTAGAAAAAGAACTCAACTACAAAAACGAGGCCGACAACGCGGAAATTTTCAGCGCATTCAATTCCGAAAATCCACGAGTCTTTGCTCCGAGAGTTTATCGGGATATCAGTACGAAACGCCTGCTCGTCACCGAATGGGTCGACGGCATGCCACCGGACAAAGCAACGATTTCCCGAGAAGATGCAAAAGACCTAGCTCGTCTGGGAGGCGAGGCGATTTTCGACCAGATTGTCGGGACTGGATTTTTTCACTCCGACCCGCACTCAGGCAATATGCTGATCACGCCCGATCAACGAATCTGTTTTTTAGACTGGGGCCAAGCTGGGCAGATTACCGTAGATATGCGGCATATGCTGGCCGACATCTTCGCCGCGATCACCAATCGCAATCCCAATGAGCTGGTTCGGGTGGCCGAGCGGATGTCGTCTGGAAATCGCCGGATTGATCGTCGAAATTTGGAAAAAGAGGTGACCCTTCTCCTAAACAAGTATCGAAATTTTGGGCCCGCAGGCACCAAGATGGGGCAGGTCGGGCTCGAGATGCTGTATATTTTTGGGAGCAATGGGATCGAGCTATCTCCCGACTACGCCCTGCTTTCGAAAGCCATTCTCTGCGTCGAGGAGAGCGCACGGGGCCTTGATCCCGACTTCGATATACAGGTTGTGGCCAGCCCCTTCCTCTATGACTTAAATAAGGAACGGTGGAGCTTTGATGGTATTTCGCGGCAAACGATTTTCCCTATCATCTCAATGCTCAAACGTCTGCGGCAGATTCCAGAAAATTTGCAGCGAATCCTTCAACGCATCGAAGAAGAGGATATACGAGTCAATTTACACCACACCGGGACTCGAGACCTTCAAAACACAATAGATGGCTCAATGAACCGGTTGACCATCGGTATCATTCTCGGATCTTTGATCATCGGCTCCTCGTTGATCATTACCACCGGAGCCGAGCCACTTCTCTTCGGATTTCCGGCAATTGGAATTCTTGGATTCATTGTATCCGGACTACTGGGGCTGTATATTGTGTTTTCGACGCTACGGCGGAACTTATAGGGGCCGCCACAGCGGCATACGTAGCATTGAGCGTAAGCTCAATGAGTGGGTCGTAGAACTCACGCTCTACGCTACGGGCACTTATTCCGCAGGGCCCCAATGATTGGTGAACGGGAAATAAATAAAAAACGCGCGACCGACCACCGATTCCTTTGGCACATCTCCCCAGTATCGACTATCCAGCGAGCTATCAGAGTTATCACCCATCGCAAAAAAATGATCGGAGTCGACTCGGGTCGTGCTGCCTTGGGCGAGTGGCATGGGGAACTTGCGGTCATACGGAGGTGACACATATCCCTCATACTCTCCTTCCCGCTGGTGATTTCGATCAAATGCATCCACGCCTTTGATCGGTTCTCCATTTCGGTAGAGCACGGGTTCCTCAATACTAAGGGTATCTCCCCCCGTTCCGACGAGGCGTTTGATGTAATACTGGGACTGATTCAAAGCTGGAATATTTTCGGTCCGAAATACAAAGGGATCACCGACTCCGGGCTTGATGAAATGATAGGAAAAGCGGTCGACAAAAAGGGCGTCTCCCAGAAGTATATCAAAATTCACAATCGGTTCCCCTGCTTCGACATAAGCCGTAGTTTTGAAAAATGGCACCCCGCCCAGCTCAGATGAACGAAAACTTTCACTGCGCGCCATCCCGTCGATGAACGGCTCGTATATATCATCACCATCAAATTCACCGGGGACGTCCACGTAAGTCAGGGTATCCCCGACCGCAAAATAATATCTGCGCTTCACCGCTGGAAACACAAACCAGCTTTTCCCTGGAACATTCTTAAAAAAGGGAACCGGGTTTCCTTTTGGGTCGATGCCCATTATCGGAATATAAATATCTCCAGATGTCGGAGCGGTGACCTGCTTATTACGCGCCCCTCGGGTGATCAGTCTAAATGTTTTTTCAAATACATTTGGAATTTCATCAACCTGATGAACATGCGGCAACATCCCGTTGTAAGTCGGATACATCGAATTGGTTGGAATGATAAACGGCTGCAGGAAAAAGGTGCGAATACCAATAATAACCAAAGCCGCGATCAAGGCCATTTCGGCAAATTCAATGACAAGCGTCCGCGGATAAATTTTGCCCCCGTGTTTTTCCAGAAAGGTGTGAATCTCTTCTATCTCTTTCTCTGCCGACGCAACATTTGGCATATCCCCTTTCTTGCTATTGGCGACAGCTTTTAGAGCCTCGATGTGGCTGTCTAATGTCGATAGCACTGATTCAGCCATCAGATCACGTCGATAGGCCCGCACCTTGCGAGCATGCATTAAGAGGTCTTTGTAGATACCCTTAATCTTTTTGGCTGATAGTTTTTTACTCACGACAAATATTTCCAGTTAGGAGGAACTCTTCAATACTTGGATGAAAGCATCCTGAGGAATAGACACTCGACCGACTTGCTTCATTCGCTTCTTACCTTCTTTTTGCTTCTCGAGCAGTTTACGCTTTCGCGAAATGTCACCACCGTAGCACTTCGCGGTAACATCTTTGCGCAGAGCAGAAATGGTCTCTCGGGCAATGACGCGGCTACCAACCGTCGCTTGAAGAGCGATTTTAAAAAGCTCGCGCGGAAGGATGTCTTTGAGTTTTCCACACAAAGCGCGTCCACGCGATTCCGCCTTTCCTGCATGAACAATCGATGAAAATGCGTCGACGGGTTCCCCATTCACCATAATTTCCATGCGAACGAGTTTGGATGCTTGATAGCCGTTGAGTTCGTAGTCCATCGAACCATAGCCGTGAGTGATGCTCTTTAGGCGATCATTGAAGTCTACTAAGATTTCGTTCAATGGGATATCGCATTTCAGGATCATGCGATGCTCATCAATCGTCTCAGTGTGATTACACATCCCGCGTTTTTCTTGAATGAGCGCAAGCATATCACCGATGGAATCCGTTGGAACGTGAATAGTCGCGATGATCATTGGCTCACGAATCTCGGCAATTTCCTCGGCTGGCGGCATAAACACCGGGTTATCTACTTTGAGTTCCCGATTGTCCGTAGTCGTCACTTCATACACGACACTTGGGTATGTTGAAATGATGTCCAAATCGTATTCGCGCCGAAGCCTTTCCTGGACAATCTCCATATGCAGCAGACCGAGGAAGCCACAGCGAAATCCAAAGCCCAACGCGACGGAGTTCTCGGAAGCGTAAGTCAATGATGCGTCATTCAAACACAGGCGGCCCATCGATGCTTTGAGTTTTTCGTAATCCGAGGTATCTATGGGGTAAACACCGCTGAAGACCATGGGCTGCACTTCTTTGTAGCCAGGAAGCATTTCGGTCGCAAGGGATTCCGGGCTTGTAATCGTATCACCGATTTTAATGTCCGAGACATTCTTCATGTTAGTGACGATGTAACCAACCATCCCGAAACTCAGGGTGTCACAAGAGCGCATCGCTGGGGTGAATTGCCCGACCTCTTTCACCTGAGCTTTCACCTGATCACTCATCATGAGAATGCTTTGATTCGCTTTAAGAGTGCCGGAAAATACCCGCACATAGCAAATGACCCCCTTGTAGGTGTCAAAAACGCTGTCGAAGATCAAAACACGCGTTCCCTCTGAATCAGCCCAGCGCGGCTCTGGTAAGCGAGTGGCCACTGCATGCAGAATATCATCAATGCCGATACCAGTCTTTCCGCTCGCCAAAATTGCATCTTCGGCAGGTATTGCCAAGACATCTTCCAATTGACGCTTCGCATCTTCGACATCGGCTCCCGGCAGATCGATTTTATTGATCACCGGAATCACTTCGAGCCCCTGCTCTAGTGCCAAAAATGCATTCGCAACTGTCTGTGCTTCAATCCCTTGCGCCGCATCCACTAAGAGTAACGCCCCCTCACATGCAGCCAAACTACGCGAAACCTCATATGCGAAATCGACGTGTCCCGGAGTATCGATCAGATTAAACAGAAATTCTTGTTTCGAATCGCTCCGATACAACATCGATACCGGGTGACTCTTGATCGTGATCCCACGC
>JBCCBL010000245.1:0-4686 GCA_039034055.1 Verrucomicrobiota bacterium
ACCTGACGATCGCCATCCCGCATAAAACGGAACAGACGACCTACGGGTAAGCGTTGAACAACGTGTATTTTCTCCGATGATATGGACATTATCCACATACACGGAGCCTCCACCGGTTCCACCGATCCGGTCCCAATACAGTCCAAGTTGGGTGATATGTGTGGCGCCGGAGGGCACATCGATTTTTTGGCTAAATGTCTCGAATGCGTTGCCATATAAGTCTGGATCAAGCGTAAAAGCTGATCCGACAACCAAGGTTTGTCCTCCATCAAATTTTAGTCGCATCTCTACGGAAACCTCTCCGGGGTCCACCGAGTCCGAATCTCTAAAGGCGAGGCGGGCGTTGACTTTCAGGCGATCATTTTCTCCAACCGCGGTGTTTATGGTGTTGTTTAGTGCCGAGCGCGAAGAAGTGCCATTCCCTCCGGCGTTTAGGCCGCGGCGAGCAACATACTGGCCCCCTCCGTTTGTCGGTGCGTTGTCATTATTTACGTAATTTCCATCTTTGATGGAGACCAAGGTTAGGCCTGAGAAGTCGCTGCTGTTGTCCTCGAAATTTTCATAGTATAGGCTTTCTATAGGGAAGAGCGCGTCCCAAGAAGGAGTATCTCCCCAACTGTTAGCGTTGTAAGGCCATGCCACATTGGCCCAGTCTTTAAAGTCGTTAAGGAGCATTTCATCAACACCGTCCCGATGGAGCAGGGGTATCAGGCGATACACTCCATTTATCCTGCTGTCCCTGGGAAAAAAACTCTTCCTACCTTCAGGGACGAACGGTTCGGGTACGGTGTTCTCCGGCTCGAGGGTGTGTTGAATGCCTGCAGTCTCTCTCGGGAAATTGTCCAGATCAAATGACCCCATGACACTCAGCCATTCGTAAAGAAACTCCTCGTAGATTTTGTTCCACAGCCCCGGTTCAATTGCTTCCATGCCTTCCATGAAGTTTGTCCGCCGAAGGTTGTCACGATTAGAATAGAATCTATCGGGGATGAGGGTCCGCTGTGAAAACCCACCTTGCTGTGGCCCCAGGCCCGTTTTACGCGCTTGCAGCATCTTAATTTGAGTTGACAGCCGCATGGTGCTGAGAGACCGGCCCATGCGAGCGCTGGCACTGTCAAGGTGTAAAAGCAGATAATCCCAGTCAAGAGGGGCATTCATATTGACCTGCATCCGGAATCCTGAATTGAGCAAAAACTGCAGAAAATACCATTGGTTGGATTCCATCTTACCGACGGAAGGATCTTGATCTTGAAAATGGTCTCGATTGTTGCCGATAATGTGGGGTGCCTGTGCCCAAACTACCGAGCGGCGGCCACCTCCGGGGATGGATAACAGCTCCTGAGTGAATTCTGGATGGCCCTTGCCTTGCATGGCGGCCACCGAGTCTTGTTCGGATTCAAGATCGTAAGCTCGGGTTAATTCGACTATCTTGATAGAGACCCAACGCGTCAAGGATCGCATCATGTCCTCGCGCGATAGGCCTTCTTTCCTAGCATAAGAAACGGCGGAATCGGCCGAGAAGTCAGGATTGCTGCTACCATCCAGTGGAAGGCGAAATTCTTCAAACCAATCATCTTCAATTGAATTCTGAAACGCATCAAAAATTTCGTTTAAGCGGCCCTGGCTGGTGAGGGTAGAGATTGGGGTATTTTCAAGCTCATTGCGGAGTGAATTGAATTCTTGATAGGGAACGTTGTAGTATTCAGGCTCCAGCCAGATATCTTCGGGGGCCAGAGGCGGTAGCCAAGCATTCCAATCTGGAAATTGTATCGGGGTTGGGATTACTCGCGGACTGAAGGTTTTCTCAAAATCCATGACTTTGCTGATTGAAGTCTGAGAGGTGCCTTCAGGAAAAATATATTCTATGATCTTTGTTTCGTCTGGCTCGACTGCATCTAGACCTGCGCCGGCCATCCAAGATTCCGCCTTGATCTGAACCTGTTCTGGAGTATCTGTCGGCTCAGGGTCTAAGCCCGGTCCAGGTTGGTAGGGAGGATTCCAGGGGCGCCCCGGTGTCGGCGTATCCAAAGACCGAATATAACTCGCAATCGCTTGGGCACTCTGTTCGCTCAAGCCATGAAATCGCCCCCGGCTGATGATCGAATAGTTTGAGTAATTGAAATATTTCAGGTCGCTTCCGTCCTCGAAGTGGCATGAGGCACACGTAGCATTTAGCTGAATCCTGCTGATCGGATCATTCTGCAGCGAAGCGTTGTTCCACAAATCTTTTCCCAAGGCCACCTCGTCGGCGTCTGGATTGGTATCCCAGGAAGACGGGTCCTCTTCGGAGAATTCGGAATTTGGAACCAAATGGTTTAGAGATGCATCGAGGATGTTGAGCGCCAAAACACGAAATCCATGAACAACCCCGTCGGTGCCATTGAAACGGAAAGTGATGTCGTTATTACCATTAACAACATCTCCGGTGTTTAGGGGAATGTTTAGGCGTAAAGTGCTACTGATTCCCCCGATGCCCCTCTGGCTCCTCTCCGGCTCATATATTTCTACGGTATGGTTGTGAATATGAATCCAATCACCTCCATTTACTTGGACCGATACTTGGCCTCCATAGCGAACATTATGGATTTGTGTGTATAACCAGACCGCAGAGTTCGCTCCTGAGGGTAGGTTGATAGAGACGGTCTTGCTCTGAATTTCTTGGTCAATGCTGAAGACTCTAATTGGCAGCTGAACAGCTCCGTGAGAGAGAATTGCAGTGAAAGACAAGCTGCTAAAAATAATCGCCAGCAGCACGCGGGTACGGGGGCAGGGGTTCATTATAGGGGTAGGGGTGTATTCTGGGGCTTTTGAAGGGGTGCTGCAACTATGCGCAGCTGGCATCGAAGGTATTTGCTAGGCCTTTGTTAGAGTTGATGGAGGATGTTGGTGGAGTATGGCTTGCTGTGTAGGCGGATGGATTATTCAATCCTTCTACCAGATGTTTGTATTGAAAATGTGCACAAAAATGATCAAGTCATTCACTGACTTCATCGAGCAATTTGAAATAGGGCAAAGCTAGGTGTAGTTTCTGAGCTACGGAAGTTCTCGGCGAATATTTTCCTTCGCGAAACTTCCGTGAAACTCCTGGGGTTGGGGTGGTTAGGGGTAATTAATTAGCTTGGTATCTCCAATCGCTAATTTCGATAGGGTAATATGTCAACTGATACTACCAAATCCGGAACTTAATAGCATATTTTTTACCTATACGAATGAAGGAAATGTTATTCGGTTCAAAGTCCTGCTTAACCGAGTAATCCTTGTTGGTGAGAACTAGACTTTGTTTCTGCCGTGACCTTAGTAGGGGTGGGGTTGGGTTTTACCCGGATGGATACGGGGTCGTTCATCTGCCCCGAAGCCGAACTGCCTCAAGTCATAATCTGGGTCGTTGCTTGGAGTGAGGGTAGATGGCTCGAGCAGTGGCGCTGGTGTATCGGCAGGATTTGCGTTCCACCAAAGCGTGTGTTCGATACTTACCAAGACTGCGAATTATAATTTCCAAATTTTTTGCTTCATAACGGACTACAGTTAAGTTTGCTGTAAGTATCGAGGACTGTGACTGACATGCCCGGATCCATTAATCGTATTGGATCAACAACCATGTTGGTGGGGCTTCCCAGGCCAAAGAGGTAGTAGGCGATGTTGTCGATTTCATTATCCGACCAATCCGGGAGATCCTCGGAAGCATCTGCTACCATGGCGTAGATGCCTCTTAATGTGTTTATGGGGTAATTGGGGTCGGCATTTAGAATCTACAGGTAGGTGTTTGCAATTTTACACGATTTGATCCCCTTGGCCGGTTTTCAAAAACACGGGTATTCCTATGATGCATCCTGTTACCGATGACGATTTAGACATACCAGATTCCCGGAAAAAGTGAACAACACCGCCATCCCATTTGATGATAAGGGAAAGGCTGATGGCTTTCACCATATTCGCTTACTCTGCGGGCGAATGTTGGCTTTCACTCATTGCACTCTCAAGCGCTCAGCGGAACGAATCGGTGTGCAGTGTTTGCAAATTTTTCGGATTTTGAAACGCACCTGATACCCCTCGACCCCTGATACCGATTCGCGTTCTTTTGATAGTCCAGGGTAAGGGCAAGCGTCCTCGATTGACCATCTGTTTTTGTTACCATCCTGCCCATCGGTCAACTGAGACGACAGCCCCGACTATCGATCAATTTCACTGCGAACAGGTGTTCATTACTGATTTTTGTCCTTTTGAAGGCACCCGCGCATTTGTTTGGGGATGCGTAGTTCGACATTGTCGAGATCCCGGCCTTTCTTCTTCGAATCTATAAGATTTACGCATACAGACTATTTCAAGCGATGTCACAGTCTTCAGAAGATCTTCCTTCGGATACGATTTTGTGTCTACACGATGAAGTTCTCTCAATCCATAAGGTGATTGCAGCTCGTAGGGCGGCGCCTCCATGGGTAGTCGGGCAGATAGGCTATCCTTTCTGAGGCGTCTTAGCTTTGAGAAAACTATATTGAATGCTGTAATCGGAAGCCAAAATATTCCCCTAAATCTGTCATGTTGTTGGTGAAATCGATAGTTGGAGGAAGTTTTATCTTGCCGAGGACGTAGATTTTTGGAATGCTACGGTGGTTAAGTAAAATAAACTTTACGGTTGAGGTAAAAATGCTTCACTGTTTGGTTTTCCACTCTCAAAAGCTTCTAAAA
>JBCCBL010000246.1:0-4685 GCA_039034055.1 Verrucomicrobiota bacterium
CAGAGCTACGGGAGGTTGCCCCAAGATTCGCAGTACAGAGATGGAGTTGAAAATTCATGGTTCGGCTAATTATCAGAAAGTCACTCGGAAGAAGATTCACTCGCCGTTGGGAATCAAACTGTCAATCCTGGCACCGATCTCGATAGTCCGCGTCGCAACCATAATAAATTCCTCGCGTGTAAGCGATAGCACCCTCATGATCCCTATTCTCCGGGATATTCAGGGCTCGGAATCCTCTCTGCACAGCTCTTCGGGCTCGTAGGCAATTTCTTGCGAGATCTCTTTTTCTAGCTAATTCGTCGCAGTCGTCCCCGTCATTGCATGGTTGAAGGTCATGACAGTGGTTTCTGACGTAATTCCGGTTTCGGTTTCGCGCTTGTCTAATCGCCTCGTCAGGACCTCTCCGTCGTGCCACTGCGGCTGGCTCAAGGTGGGTAATATTCGTCTTGATTGTAGTGTCATTGGGAAATTGAGAATTTCGACCAGAGTAAGATTGCATTGAAAGGAATGTAGGCGACTTCATATTACATACTAGGTTGGGATTTCGACTGTATGAAGTTTAAGATACCTCAAGCTGATTTGGAATTATGCTGCATCGACGCAGTGTTGGTTGTAATACGTGAGACAGGTCTGGGCCGTGTTATCATCGTGTTCAATCGCGGCCTGGTCTTCTTCGGGTTCAAGGATGTCTCTTTCATCGTAAAATTTGCGAACAATGAATCGCTGCGACACGCACTCATTTGCCTGATTTCCCCGATTTCGAAGTTCTTGGCAGGGCTCATCATCAGTGCATGGCTGGAGGTTATGACAATGCGCGTTGATGTATGCCTGGGCTTCATCACGCTCTGCTTGTGTGACGGCAGGCTGCACTGCATCGGCTTGAGGTATGATGTTACCCGGAATCGTTGTGCGTCGTTGTTGATTGTTCGCAAAGGGAGCATTCGCAAATAAGCCCGTGGAATCAATTTTGATAGGTAGTCTCATTATGAATTTTGGAGTTCGGATGTTATTGCCTGTTGATGAGTCGTGTGAAATCAGAAACTAGAAAGGGAAATGCGCTGCTTGTATCGATTATGCTGTATCCCCATTTCACTGCTCCGGATGATTCAGATTCGTATTGGAAACACACTTTTATGAGTATCTTATCGAGTCGACTGTCGGCGAGAGGGACTGCTTTGGCGGATATTAATGAAAAGGCGGGGGTGCCACTTTGGGTGGGGTAGTTCTCACCGTAGGTGCGTTCATAGAACTGGACATCATTGACGAGGACAAAATTGAGCGCTCGATCAGTATCGCTGTTTCCATTATTTTCCAGGAGTTGGAGGCATTGGGTCACGATATCCGAGAGTTCCTGAGTGCCGGCGGTAGGGATTTTTTGATTTATATTGTTGAGTGCGGGATTGAATACTCGGATTAGGTGGGTGCTTATTCGATCATTCCCATTGCATTGAGGATTGGTGGTCTGGCCCATCTCGTAACCGATGTATGCATATTTTACAGGATTCCCGCTGGTATCGGGTTGTAGTGCATTGATGAGCTGTGTGAGGCCATTTTCCCCATCTGGGTCTATTACATAAATCTCATTGCCAGCGGGTGTTGTGAGGGTCCAGCACATCTCCCGTGCAATGTATTGGTTTTCCGGCTTGCTCAAGACTGTATAGAGACCTCCATTGAGGCTCTGCATTTCGTTGAGAGTCTGTAGACTTGAGAGGTCGTCGACGTCGAAAGTCTGACTGCCACTCACCGACGACGGATTGGTGCCAAAGGCTTGATAAAACTCTTTCTCGAGACTCAGAGAAGGGAATCGCGCGGTGATGGTACCATAGCTGTAAACGTAATTATCATCATAGCCAGCGGGTTCGACTCCGCTAGCGTCTAAGGTCCCGGCATTTGTCTCAGGTTCAACGGTTGGAACATATCCGGTTTCATCAAGCGGAGTGAATGCCTGACTTGCCAGGTGATCAATCTCGGGAGCCTTGAGTGCGTTCTGAGCTGTCAATGTTGGGTTGGGCATGACTCAGTTTTGAGGGACAAATGGACGGATAGGAGTGACTAAAAATGGGAACTGGCCGCTCACATCGATACTGCAGTAGAACGATTTTTCCTCACTGGTATCGAATTGTTGGAAGGAGAAAATGGCATCAGTGATCCGACGATTTCCCTCCAAGTTTGACGGTTTGGTGTGAATGGACTTGAGGAAGTAGGAAGATTGATTTCCAGTAGGATTGATCATTTGATTGGCTTGGCTGTAGACCTCTGGGAATCGGTAGGCGATATAGTTGAGCGCACGACCGCCATCACTGGATCCGTTGTTGGGCATGGACTGGAGCTGTTGTAGGAGGTCTCGCACGGTCTGTGTTTCCAAATTTGCCGTATTCGAAATCTGTGAAATAACGGTATCGTAGCTGAAATAGAATAGTTGGGTGAGCGATACCAGCGGCAAAGAAATGCCTCGACTGAAACTTGCTGGAGACTTTGGGCCCTTGACGCCGACAGCGATCGCGGTGAGGGGGTCGACCGTTGTTTTTTGGGGTTCGAGGGAGTTGATTAATTCTTGGAATTCAAATTCAGATTGAGGTAGCAGAAAATAGGTTTCGACACTGTCAATTTCGAGCACCCACCGCATCGATTTGGCGATGTAGAAATAGGGTTGTTGGCCATTTGGATCTTTGTAGCTCAACACTTGATAATAAGCATCCTGGGGTTGTTTGAGTTCCTGAGCCGCAAACTTGAATTCTTGCTGGACGCCCTCGTCTGGAAAGACGGGTTTGATGATGCCCAGCGCGTAGATATAGCTGGGGCTGTTGCTTTGATTACATGAGCATTCTTGAGGGATTATCTCGGGGCTCGCAGAGGGCTCGATCGAAGTGGGCTCAGCAGTGGCTGAAATCGCAGCAGAATTCTGAGATTCCCTTGACTGATCAGATGCCTCAAATTGAGGCCGTACAGAGGCATCACCCGAAGGGTAAGTAGTGGAAGTTTCATTATTATCGGAGACAATCGTGTTCATAGAATTTTGAAGCGCTGAATATGAATATTTGTAATTAAAGAGTGGGGGTATTCTTGACTGATCGGTGGGTGGCCGCACCGAATTGCGGAGTTGGTCTGCGGTGACCCCTGGAAACCGGGACCAGAGCAATGCCAGGCTTCCTGTAACAAACGGGGTTGCCACGCTTGAGCCAGACATCTGGCGCGTGGATCCACCTGGGGCGAGCGAGCGAACATTTTGACCCGGAGCCATCACCCCACGTTCGGAGATACAACCCCCGAGATTGGTTTGAGGGAGGGGGTCGCCCTCCGAATTCGCGGCGGCTACGGGGATTGGCCAGGGGTGATCGAAGAGTGGATTGCCGTTCCTTGCGGCATGATTTCCGGCAGCTCCAATGATGATTGAGCCTTCTTGCTGCGCGCGATCGTAAGCTTCGAACAAGGGTTGAAGGTTTTCTTCGCTTGTGTTGTTCGACAAGGCCAGGCTGAGGTTTATGAGATGGGCTTGAGCATCGATGGCTTGGTGTATTGCCTGACTCAAGTCTTCGACCGTCACTACTGGACATTGGGAAAAGTCCCGGGCTTCGCAAAATATGGGCCTTATCCAGATTGTGACGCCAGAACACAGACCGGGGGTTTCGCTTTGCGAGTTGGCCCCTAGAAGCCCGGCTACGAAGGTGCCATGTATGCAGCCAAAGCTCTCTTTTACGGTGCACTGCGAATCGGGGGATCCGGGTAGCTCGCTGATTCGAGTCTGCCGCAGCGCTGGATGGTCCGTATCTACCGGTCCATCGATGACCGCCACTTTGACGGTTGCGCTTCCTGTATGCTCTAACCATGTCTCAGGTAAATTGATGAGGGAGAATTCTGGCCTAACGTTCAGACTCACTGGTCGGATTTGACAAGGTGCCTTTGGACGTTCGAGATCTTAGGTAGATTTCGTATCGGGAATTTCAGTGTTTTGATGGCCAGCTATAGCGCTGTCAGTCACCTGAATCGCATTTGAAATTACCTTTAATGAGGCTTGGACCGCTGTTTGACCGTCGGTGATTAAAGTAGCACCCGCGTTTTCGAGCGCAGTTTCTTCTTTCATTTCAATCGATCCTATATTCCGAGCAGTCTCAGCTACCGCCTGCTGCACCTGGAGCAGTGCATCGGCCATGGCATCCGCTGCAGCGCTCAATCGCTCTTGCGTTGCTTCAACCTCGTTCTTTGAAATGATAGATATTTCAGCGTCGATGGAGTGATCTGATGGATCGCTCGCTTTGGTCTTTTTTGTTTCAGACATGTCGGTTCTAGGTAGGAACTTTTAGTTGGATCTCACGCTGGTGAATCACAGGGTGACGGGCCTTTGTGGAGAATGTTTATGTATCCATTGGTTGATACATTTTTCTATTGAGAGCTTTCACTTTTTAAAGCGACCAGCCCTGAGTCTATGATTTGTCATTTTTTTGAGGAACGAGGGGTGGGAGGGTAGATGGTTGACTCGGTGGAGATGGGGGCAAGGATATGCCTGCCATGCTTATCATTTTCGCGCAGGCTGAAGTGATCGATGCGGAGGTTAGCATTTGCATATTTTGTTGAGCCGTTACGGCATTATGCATTGCGATGCCGATAGTTTCAGCGGAGGCTGCGTCCACCATGGCCTGGGTAGAAGCAGGCCCATTTCCAATGTTAATGGTATTGGCCTGTGTCAC
>JBCCBL010000247.1:0-4657 GCA_039034055.1 Verrucomicrobiota bacterium
CTCATTCAAGAGCTGCGTGCTGATTTCTGGAAAAATGTTGGAGTCCCTGGTACCAACGAACAACTCAATATCGAGCTGGAACGTGCCGGGCGTGTGGCGGATTTCATGGAATTTGGTGAATTACTATGTCGAGACGCACTTGATCGTGAAGAGTCCTGCGGGGGTCATTTCCGTTCAGAGCACCAGTCCCAGGAAGGGGAAGCGCAACGCGACGATGAGCAGTTCTCTCATGCATCTGTCTGGGAGTACACCGGAGATGACACTCCCCCCAACAAACACAAAGAGGAACTCGACTTTGAGTATGTCAAACTAGCGGTCCGTTCCTACAAATAATCCACAGTCAATTCAACCAGGCCAAAGCATGAAACTTACCCTTAAAGTATGGCGACAAGCCGGACCCAAATCCGATGGAAAGCTCGTAGACTATCCGGTTGATAACATCACCGAGGATTCCTCTTTTTTGGAAATGCTTGATATCCTCAACGAAGAAATCCTGGCACAAGGCGGCGAGCCCATCGCGTTCGACCACGACTGCCGGGAAGGGATCTGCGGGATGTGCTCCCTCACAATCAACGGCATCCCACACGGCCCTCGGCGAGCAACCACCGCTTGCCAACTTCATATGCGAGAATTTAAGGATGGAGACACCATAACGATCGAACCTTGGCGCGCTCGTCCATTTCCAGTAGTCCGCGACCTCGTAGTGGACCGCTCAGCCTTCGATAAGATCATCCAGTCTGGCGGCTATATCTCGGTTAACACCGGTGCGGTCGCTGATGCTAATGCCATTCCTGTTTCAAAAGAAACCGCTGATTGGGCAATGGATGCCGCTGCCTGCATCGGCTGTGGAGCGTGCGTCGCAGCATGCAAAAATGCATCAGCGATGCTCTTTACATCTGCGAAAGCATCGCAGCTGAACTCACTTCCTCAGGGTAAGGCCGAAAAGGACAAGCGCGTCCTCAGCATGGTTGGCACGATGGACGAAGCCGGTTTCGGAAATTGTACAAACTACGGCGAATGCGAAGCGGTTTGTCCAAAAGAGATCTCCCTCGATATGATTTCTCAGATGAATCGGGACTACGCGATCGCCTCTGTCCGGACTTTCCTCAAAAAAGCGCTCTAAATCGCTGGTATACCGGTATTTTACTTGAAGATCAGATAATTGACTGTTGATAATCATCTATCGTCAGGAGCCCTGAGACTCCTTTCGTATTTTCATAGATATTCAATCCTGTTGAGAGCGCGATTCGCAAGAATCGCGCTTTTTTCTTCGAATCGTTTCTCGAATCAGTAGCGACGGCGCCCAGAAACGCGAGAGGGCACTCTGCTATGCTGTAATGTCGGCTCAAGTCAGCCGAAAACGCTACAAAAAAAGGCGACCGAAGCCGCCCTGAAAAATTGCAATAAAACGAAGACGCTAGCTAACCCTCAAGGCGAAGGGTGCTGCTGTGTGCGAAAAGTTACCCGCTTCACGATATTCACCGTAAAGGACCACGGCATGTCCATTCACTGTAAAATCTTCAGACAGATTGGTAACATCAAAATGAACGGCCTCACGGTCGATAAAAAAGGCACGGTCTGATTTCTCACATAAAAAGAGGTACTCTTTCCGGTGTCTCGGTAACGAATATCGGGAGGGCTGGCCCGGTAATTCCACGGTGACAAGCTCACCCTGATCGACCATCGTTTTGATGTTTCGGTAGACAGTGGCAATTCCGAGGTTGGGCACATCGCGGCTTGCTTCGATCAAAACTTCTTTCGGGCCTAATGGACGGTCGATGTTATCAAACACCGTACGGATGGCCTGTCTTTGGCGTGTATCTCTCATGGGAGGCTCTATTTAGGATGTGGGCTTCATCGTGCGCAGACCGATTCTGGTTAGGTTAATATGGTTGAAATCTAGAACATAAGTCGGCGCAGCTCCGCGTTCTTGAGAGAATTTTGATAATCAACCTTGCGAACTTCCTGCGTGAACTGGGTTCTAGACTTCTCGAAATCCGATTGGTTCTACTTAGAGAACTTAACCTCAAAATCATCAACGCTGAGACTGACCTGAAAGCCCGAGCGCCCTTGCCCATCAGTTATCGATACCCAACAACTGGTAGGAGCCAGGATGCCCGGGTTCGCCTTCCGGGACCAGGGTGATGACAGTCCCGGTGGGCACTGCAATACTGACTCGATCTTTCTGACCGGAAATCAAATAAGAGGCCAAAGCAGGCACAAATGGGAAATGAGAAACCACCAGCAGTGCCGAATCTTGCGACTCCAACAGGCGGGCAAACCTCACCACGTTTCCCTCCGGCACAATCATGGGCTCTATCTCAATTGGCAGATTCTGGCCAAGGGCCTGATTCCAAATCTGCGCCGTTTCTTGGGCGCGCACCAGGGGGCTTGCCAAGATTTTCAAAGATCCAATTTCAAAACGCTTCGCAAACCTTTGCGCAATCATCCCCACATGAGCCCTACCCCTTTCGGTGAGCGCGCGTTCAGCATCTGTGGCTGCCATTCCAGCTTCTCCGTGGCGCACTAGAAAAATTGGGACACTCATTCTCACTCGGATTTCTGAGGGGTACTCATAGGATCCCCTAAGTCGCCAGACGAAATCGATTCTCCAACTCCGATCTTTGAGTCTTCTAAGGGCTCATCAGAAATTTCTCCGAGATTGATCGGTGGTGATAAATCAAATACCGGTTCCAGCGCTGGAGCCTCCACCTCAGCTTGTGACGTGAAGAAATCTAGCGCCCAATTCGGCGAATTTATGGGCCCCCAGACTCGGATCGGGAACACTGAAGCAACCGGCCGGAGAATTGCCGTTAACAGGCTATAAACGGGAGTCACTGACATGTTTCCGGGGCTCACGTTTATTTTGAAATTCATATGATCTTGCTCCATCTGGTAGACCCCATCCCCACGCAATCGCACCCCACGACCACTCCCTTTTATATTCTTAAATTCAAGCAAACCTCCTCGAATATTCACCGGAGACTGAATCTCATTCAAAGACAAAGATCCCACCGGAAAAGCGGTGTCTGACAAGGTTTTAGACAATCCACCAAAGACACCTATGTCGTTCAAATTCCCGCCGCTCATGCGAGCCCGACCACTCCCGTAAAAAGAAAAACGATCTCGCGGATCTCCCTCCGCCTGGAGGTTCAGTGTGATCCGCGCATTTCCCCCATCATCTGGACTCTCAGGAGTGTCTTCAGTTTTCAGCATCGGCAGCACCGAAAAAATGCGATCCCGACGGAGACCATCCAACTCCACGTCCACATCGAGCACCGGGGTGGATGCCTCACTCCCTTCGATAAAATACTGAATCTGGCCGTTTCCAGTGCCACCTCCCGCGGCAAACTCAATACGAGAGATATCGAGCCCAGCCTGCCCGTACGAGGCGTCCATATCCATGCTATCTAATTGGATACCATAAGCCGCAATCGGAGACTCCGTCGAAGCGAAAACCCGCCCACCCTCAGACCGTATTTTCTCTTCTGGTTTGGCGGTCCTTCCATAATTGTGCCCATCCACCCTCAAATCAACGAGACCGCTCGGTTCAAAATTCGCCGTGATATCCTGAACCGTTTTCGGAAAAATCTTATCGATGGTCCGCAAGTCGACCTTCCCACCCAGGCGATACTCGGCCAGCATCAATCCGGCACGGTCAGGAAAAAAGGTCCACGTCAGCCGCGCAGCAGTTTCCTCGTTGTCACGGCTCAAGCGCAAATCGAACGCCTCGGTAAAGCGGGGTTTTCCCCAGACCTTCGCCGAGCCAGAGTCAAAAAGGACCCCATTGTAGGCCGTTTCCGCGCCCGCAACACGACCAAAAAAGTCGGTTGATCGTTTGGTGCCAAGGGTCGTGTTGACATAAAAATCTGATGCCGGCCGATTCTCTTCGTCAAAACTGAATGGCTTCCACAATCGCGTCCACCATTCCTGCATCCACGGGTTGATCGATGTGGGAATCGCATCCGCAGAAATATACAATGCCAGGTCCTTCGACCACCAATCAAAATCCAAGCTTCCAGATGCACTTCCAAACGGGCCGATAAAGGCAAAATCATGCAATTCGACGCGATCTGGAAACAAGGTCATTTCACCCCACGCATTGTCTAGCCAAAGCCCTTTATAAGCGATCGGGCCCGTATCTGCGTGAACTTGTATCTGCGCCCATTTACCCTCGAAATCAAGCACCGTCTCCAAGTCCACCCGAGACTCATCCAAGCCCCAAATCTGACTTGAAATGCCAAGCTCCCTAAAAGATTCCACGGTATCTAGCTGAGTAATGCCCAGATTCCGGGTCGATGCCGAGATGCTGGTGCGCTTTCCAAGTAAGGAAAGATTCGCATCAGCCCGGACCCGAGCATCCCCCCATATCGCGTTCGCTTCGACTGAAACGGTCACCAGCTTTTCACCAGAAGCTTTCAGCGAAATCAAATCCACAGGAGTCTTCATCTCCGGGCCACGCACCTCCGTCGCGACCAACTCGACCCCGTTTAGGAGACGGTTGAAAGTAATTGCCCCCTCAAAGCGCTGCCCAAGCTCAAGAGTCCGGGCCTGCCAAACCTGCTCCCAGGCCACATCTCGAAATTTTCCAAAGACTCCGAGGCTTTTGACTTCGGTCTGCTTAAACTGGATTTCTGACCATACCTCGCCAAGGGCA
>JBCCBL010000248.1:0-4649 GCA_039034055.1 Verrucomicrobiota bacterium
AGTTCATCCTGCGGCATATCGAAGACATGCTGGTCCTCAAACGACGGGAGTTTCGGAAATTCGTCCGAGCCGATTCCCATGACTTTGAAGATCGAGCCACCTGAGGTGATTTTGGCTGCCAATTTATCAGTCGTCTCAAAAAAAACATCGAGCTGAGGAAGCTCTTTGACAATCGTCGCCAATTTACGGACGGGAAGGGTGATGGCACCGGTGTCTTCGACCGTAGCGACAATTGAAGTCCGGATTCCGATGTCCAAATTTGTCGTGGTCATTTGGATGCCACCCTCCGTCGTCTCGATAAGGACGTTGCCCAGGATAGGCATCGTTGCGCGCGAACTGACGACATTCAGGACTTGCTGAAGGCCGATGACGAAATGATCTCGGTTGATCTTGAACTTCATATTCGGTGGGAATCTTGGGAAGCCGCTCACTTACTGGCAACTAGAATATATTCCTATATTTTTTAAATAAAAGTAAGTCATAGTCTTATGGTGTGTGAATAATGAAGATTACTAGCTTAGTCCATCGTTACAAATGACTTACGTAACGAATGATTCTGCGAAAATCTCCAGATAACTGGGCACTTATTCGCCGCTGGGAATATCTTTTCTTTTGTTCAGAAATTGTCCCCAACTTGTTCCGAAGATGTTCCGAATCTCACCCTTTCCGTCCCCTGGCCTTGAAACGGAGGGCCTTTTGCACACGCAGAGCATGGTTAACTGCCCCTCCGATAATGTAAGTCAAAAACACCAGAGAAATGGCAATTTCGTAGAAGTGGAAAAGGCCGACGATGAGGACGAATCCACCGATAAAGCTGCGTAGGCGCAGTTGCGTGTGCCAATCGATATTTTTAAAGCTCGGATACTGCACATTGCTCACCATCAAAAAGGCGATTAAGAGCATTAGGAAAGGAAGTCCGAGCGCCCAGCCACTTAGATCGTAGTTGGTAATGACGAATACTAGACTGGCGATGAGACCTGCGGCAGCCGGCACCGGAAGCCCCAAAAAATCCTTGTTGTTTTTGAGCTTCTCGTGAGGCGGTAGGAGGGGGCTAGTGATGACATTGAAGCGCGCCAGGCGCACCGCTGCGCACAGGAGATAAATGAACCCAATGATCCACCCGATGCGTGCAAAGAAGGGGTGGTTTTCGGGAGACAATATCAGGAAGAAAACGAGTAAGGCAGGCGCCAGGCCGAAAGATACCGTATCAGCAATCGAATCGAATTCCGCTCCAAACAATGACTCTTTGCCTCCCAAGCGGGCCAGGCGTCCATCGAGTGCGTCACAGACCACCGCGGCCAAAATGCACCAAACCGCCTGAATATAGAGTCCCTTCGTGACGGCGGGGTCCGGATCGAAGTTTGCTTTAATGCAGAGAATGATCGCGAGGAATCCGAAAAAGAGGTTTCCCGCAGTCATGCTGTTGGGCAGCAAGTAAATGCGACTGGCCTCCTCAGAGGATTTGTAGACCTTTCTTGGGGCGACCGCTTCGCTAGGCGGCGGTTTTGATTCGGATTCCTCGGACACCAAAAACGATTCGGATACTTACTCAGAGAGTTTAGATTTTATTTGCCGCTCGCGTTCTTGTCTCCTTTGCGAAGACGGTCGAGATAAGACCAAAAAGAAGAATATTGCTCGATAATGTCTTCTTCGGTGGCTGGCAGTTTGGTGCGGAAAATAAAATCGGTCAGTGAATGCTGAGGCAGAATGACTTCACAAAAAATAACGTCCTCGCTCCGCACTACGAAATATACTCGATATTCTCCGGCCCGAATACGATAGAGGCGCTTGCCATCTCGATTGAAGACACCGATTTTTTCGGTCGGGTTTTCGAGGGAGGCTGGGGTCAGATTTCCGACTACGTCCGCCAACTCAAGTTGTTTTAGTTGGTCCAACTTGTTGAGTTCGCTGAGGCTTTGCTCGCTGAATGTTACCTGGTACATGGATGCGCTGTGGAGAGATTGCAGGAATCTGAGCGTCGCGAGTGGAACGCAATCAGACAAGGCCGGCAATACTATTTGGCGGATTCATGGGCTTGTCTAGCCAGACTCGCGAGATGCCATCGCCTCTCGATCTTCGGCGCGGAGCTTCAAAATGGAAAAGATCGCCAAAATAAAGAAAATGGAAATCGGATATCCCAGGGCAAACCAGGCAAAACCTTCCAATCGAAATTCAAACCAACCGAAAATTTTAAAAAGATAGATGAGTCCAATTCCCGCAGCATTGATCGCCGCTAACAGGGCTGGAAATACAACCACACGTAACCAAAAACGCCTACGCAAATCGATCCTCCGTGAAAGGGTCTGCCGTATTTGAATATCCACGTAATTCCCAAAAACCCAGGAGGTCTTGTTCGAGGAACGTCATCGACTTGAGGAACTTTGCGCCTTTCCAAGCATAGAGCTTTGGAATGATCACCCGCAGCGGAAATCCATGATCAGCACTCAGTGGTTCGCCATCAAAGTGAGTGGCCAACAACACGTCTTCATCCAGCATTGGTTCTAAGGGGACGTTCACCGTATATCCATCGTATCCGCGAAAAAATACATATTGGGCGGAAGCCAACGGTTTTACGCGCTCGTAAATCTCCGTAAACGGAACGCCGCCCCAGCGACAATCGAACTTGCTCCAAGTGGTGACGCAATGCATGTCTGCGACGTCTTCCATAGTCGGGAGTGCCTGAAATGACTCCCACGAGAAAGTGCTCGGGTTTTCAACTTTGCCGTCAATGGTTAAGGTCCAGCTTTCGGGATCAAACTCCGGGCGGATTCCTAAGTCGAGTACTGGAAAATCCTGGGTGAGGCGCTGGCCTGGAGGAAGGCGCCCCGGCTCCTGTGGCGCGCGCCTGCGTCGTCGCTCACCGGCCTTTTCAGCCCAGCGTTCCTTGGCGCGGATATATCGTTCGTTCATGCTTCCTACGGAGTGTGAATGCTAAAAAATGTCAAAACTCCAAACGACCTCAAGCTTCGGTGGGTGCGCCCGAATTTTTAAACCGGGTTCTTTGGGCCCAGTTTAAAAATCGGTCATGGCAAGAAGAATCAGCTTTCTCAATTTCAAGGGCGGCGTCGGTAAGACATCTATCATCGTAAACGTCGCGGCAATTTTAGCGAAACAAGGAAAACGGGTTCTCATCGTTGATTGCGACCCTCAGTCCAACTCCTCGATCTGGTTACTCAAGCTTGATCGTTGGAACGAGCTACAGACCGATCGCTCCGACCAGACCCTCTTGAGCGTATTGCGGCCCAACGGAGTGCCCGCGGCTCATGCGATTTTTAGGGATGCGGTTTTGAACTCAGAAGGGCAACCCGCGCTTCCAGGTCTGGACATCATTCCGGCCTCCTTCAGCCTGATGGAGATTGAACACGAGGTGGAGGACGACCCGGAAAATCCCTGTTACGCGCGCTTCTACGAGCAGATCATGAGCGTCGAACAGGAGTATGATTATATCTTCTTCGACTGCCCTCCGAATCTTTTCAAAACGACCCAATGCGCCCTCTTTGCATCTGAGGACATCTACGCTCCGGCGAATCCCGATGCCCTGAGTATCATTGGCTTTCACTTATTGGTAAACAAATTCCTTCTATTCAGTATGGACGCGGAGCAGTTCCGCAATGCCCTTGGCGCTGACTTAGCACAGGTCCGGGGAGTCATCCTCAACGGGGTCAAAACCGGGGTGAATTTTTCCGCACCCAAGCAGCGACTCGAGATCATGATTGAGCGGTTTGTCAGCAAACGCCTAGTTTCTGATGATGCCGGTATTTTTGACGCTGAGATCCGACACACCGTGCATGCCGGGCGCCTGGTATCTCAAGGCATGCCGGCAATCCTCAGTCGAGACACCGATGTGATTACCGGAGTGTTGACCGATTATAAGCGCATCACCGAACTCATCGCAACCGAGCGCACCCAAATGGCAGACATCAATGTCGCGGTGGAAACAGCCGAGAATGCCAAATAAATCCCGACGCTTTTTGGTGGCATAGATCCGCAACCCGGCTCAGATATTGAGGCGATGCGAATTCCCCGTAGGTCCCAAGTGCCAAGTGAAGCCGAATCCGCAGCGACCAAACGGGCCATCGTGGAACGCAAAGCGCGTGGAGAACGGGTCACGGAAATAGCCGAGGACCTAGGAGTCTCACGAGCCTATGCCTACTTCGTGCTGAAAGGATCCAAAGAGCAGGGAGGCGCGGTTCCGGGAATGCAAAAACGGGGTCGGCCCAAGGAGCACCCCCTTTCGGAACAAGAGGACGCTGAACTCCTGCAGGCGATCACGGCAACGAAGCCAGCAGAGCATGGTATCGCGTCCGAGGCTTGGAGGGAACCCGAGATCAAGAAATGGTTTTTTGCCAAATACGAACGGACCATTTCACTGAACCAAATACGGAGATTTCTGACCGCGCATCAACTCCGGCTACGCCCTGTCGACGATGAAATTAGCAGCGATATTTTAGCTAGCGAGGAAGCCTTTGAAATAAGTGCTGAAGAACATGAAGGACGCGCAGCCCGGCGTGGTTCGAGCGACCAGGATTTCGATTATGAAGCCATCAAAAAATCGGTCGAATCTACCCGAGAGTCTCTCGCGGAAAAAAACATTTCGTTCGATCGCGCGCTTCACGGACAGAAAACAAGCAAACACCGCAAGCAGCGGG
>JBCCBL010000249.1:0-4628 GCA_039034055.1 Verrucomicrobiota bacterium
ATTTAATTGCACTATTGGAATTGATTCGGACGATGAGTCTAACGACGTGGTATTTAAAATACGTTATTTGGGCAAGTTAATCGAGTTTTCACAGAATGATTTCGGGTATTTCTGGAAGTTCGTGTAAGGGTTACTTGTTTTGATTTTAGGGATGGTGGCATGGCCGGTTGCCATTGATTTCATTCTCGGTTTAAAATTGATTTCCTGAAAAATTGCGGTGATTCGGAGGGATCTTACCTAAGGGGGTGTCTAGAAAGTCGAGTGAATGGATAAGATGAATTCTTAGACACTTTCTTGGTATACGAACTCTGTCTATGAGGATTCAGTTCTGCGTAATTCCTAAAATCTGTGGATTGGGGGCTGTTTTGGTATGGATCCCGGTTTGGGGTTTGCTATGAGTCGATTTTGACGGGAAATTGTAGGGGTTTTTCTAGATCAATTTGTTGAGGAAGGAGCGTGCTCGTTTCGATTTTCTGGTTTTTCCTGTAGTGTGCTTTGTAGAGTGTGGCGAAGGTGTAGTTGGGGGCGCGTTGCCCTTGTCCTAGGATGCGCTCGGTGCCGCGCCGGACGTTGTCTTGCATCCAGGCTGGTAGGGTGAGGTGATAGGGGTTTCGGGAGACTTCGCCGATGTGGAATGATGTTGCGGCGATGAGTTCTGCGAGGTGTTCGCGGCTGCTGGCCACCATGGTGTTTGGATTTTCCATTTGTCCCCAATATTCAGTCTCGATGATCCAGCAGCTTAGATCCGGGTATCCGTCGATGGCTTCCATGACGGTTTTGTGGGTGGAAATATGTCGCAAATTCCAATCCCTGGCATGTGGAAGAAAAATGGCTTTGGGTTTATAATGATCGATAATCTCGTAGACCTCTGATGTCTCTAGGTCTCTCAAATCCGAGCGGTGCGTATGGCAATGCCAGCCGAGAAAGGCGCATGCGTTTTCCAATTCTTCTGCGCGCTCGGTTCTTCGATCTTTGTTGCTGCCGAACGTGACAGGCACATTGATGATCTGAAAATTGAGTTCACGTTGTAGCCTGAGGGGTAGGAGGCCCTGTATGCATTCGTCGTCTGGGTGCGGAGAGAATAGCAATGCCTTGGATTCTGATTTTTGGAGACCCCGTTTTCCGGAGACCGATAGGTCTCTGGCATTCTCGAGCGCCCGTTCGATGTCTTTGACATAAGTGAGGTAGGGATTTTGCATGAGTAATCGGGCTCTCGAGTTTTTGGAAAAGGGTTTTCTTTAGAAAGACAGTCGCATCTTCGCAAATCAAGTCCTAGCACTTGCCATGTGGATTGCGAAAGGGTTCACAAAAGAGCGTTTTAGGGGGTCCGGAAAATTTGTCAGGGCTCTTAGAATAGATTTCGCCGAGTTGATTTCTTGGAGCGATGGTCGTTTTATGATTGAACGTCTCTTCAAGATCCCGGCGCCGTGGACTTGCTCGCCGGATTTCATCAAAATTCTTCAAGAACTCGAATGGAGCGGGAATCTAATTGGATTGATGTTGCTCAAACAAAAAGCCCCTCCGACGGGCGGAAGGGCTTTTTGAACAATCAGAGAACAAGGAAATCTAATTTACGCGCGTTTTTGACGGATCTGGTCAACCAGCGTGGCTGTGAAGCACATGGAGGAAAGGTAAAATGTCCCAGCAATGGGGAAGGATGTGAAAGCTGACCAGAACACAGTCCAGGCTGGAGGCGCTTCAGGGATAAAGGGGAGCAGCGTCCAGGTCATAAAAACCCAAAACGTCATCGTTAAAACGATGCACACAATCCACTTTTTGACATCTACCAGCGGTTCCTGACTTTCTGACATAGACTTCATAAAAGAATTTTCGGATCGTTGTTGTCAAAATTAAACCACAAACATTTGAAACTGAATTATAGCCGTGAAATCATTGCGATCTACTCTCCAGATATTGAGTTTAGTCTTGGTCTCCCATTCGCTTGGGGCATTTCGACCGATAAGCGTTGAGCCGGATACTGAGTTGGCGCTGAGCGGTTTTGATGTGGTTTCTTATCATCTTGCCGAAGAGCCGGTGAAAGGACACCCAAATTTCCAGATAGAATGGTCTGGGGCCAATTGGCGTTTTTCAAGTCAGACGAATATGCGCCTGTTTAGACGGGACCCAGAGAAGTATGTCCCGGAGTTTGGTGGATACTGTGCCTCAGGCATGGCTAGCGGGGGCACGGAAGTGCATGCCTGCAATCCGACTGTTTATATCATTCAAGAGGGGCGTCTGATTGTGTTCTCTTCGAAGTCGCAATTGGAATCCTGGAAGCGAGACCCCGAAGGGGCATTCCGAGAGGGTTCTGAGACTTACCGTGCGCTTTTGAGTGAGTCGACTCAAGTTGCTTCGACCAGTGAGTCTGAGGGTTGATGTCCTATCTTGGCTGAAAATGGTAGGTGATATCCTCTGGCCTAGGAATTCGTAACCGGTCACTCAGATCTTTGAGTTCTGCGACCTCCAAGATATCGCCGCGCTTGATCTTTGAAAGTAGCGTGAGTTCGTCGCGATTGTACCCCCGGGTCGGGAGATCATAGGTATATTTGTTTCCATCGGTGGCAATACCGGTAGCGAGGTAATGACCTTTCATCTGACTCATTGGAGACACCAGGCGAAAAAAGCTCGGGCTGGGCGTGAAATGGTTTGGGGCTTGGTTTCCGAGCACACTGTAGCTGAACTTGAGGGTCTCGACACTGCGCCAGAGTTGCTTGTTTACTTCGATCAGAGACTTGGGCGGAGTCCATTCTCGCACCTCGTGACTCCAGTATTTTCCGTCATAGTGAGCTGGACAAGGGCCGTTATGGAGTTGAGGACCCCATGCATGAAAGACTCCTCCCTTGATAAGTGAGTCGGAGATTTTGTAGAGAGATTCCGATTGGGGCCTCAGAGCGGGTTCTATGAGAATGACGAGACCGCCTTTGTTGAGGAGTGGCTTGAGTTTGCGTAGCCATGCGATCGCTTCCTTTTCACGATGCTCGCCAAAGGCTTCATTCAGGGCAAAGCTAATAACGATGAGATCAAAGCTCGCCTCTTTGGGTTTTGGGAGGGCTTCACGTGAGCGCATGTCGGCCTTTCGTGTGAGGATCGAAAGAGACATGCCTTCGCGCTCCATGATGTCTCGAAGGGCGTGTGTTTGGCCGAGGGCTTCCGAAGAATGGTCGATTAAGGTTAAGTCCGCGCCCGGGGATCCATATCGCTGAATGCATAACTGGGCAATGCTGGAGCTGGCGGCTCCCATGCCGGCTCCAATATCGAGGATAGTAACCGGTCGGCCGCTTGGAGCGCGCCAGCCTCTGAGTTCGACGGCCTCGATAAAGGGAAAGCGGGAGCGCGTCCAGGTCTGCGGATAATAGAAGATTCCGTAGCCGAGGAGGGCGGCTTTGCGATTCCCGTAGTTTTGGTAAGTGTTGGGGCGTTCGCGCGTGAATAGATCGCTGAGTGATTGAATCGGCTCATGCAGTTTGCGTAGCGCGTCGTCGCGGAATTCTTCGGGATACGCTTTCATTACTTCTCGTACCCAGTATGCCTCGATGGCGGGCGGGTAGTAATCGGCGTGTTTCATAAATTGGAGGATCGTGGGGCGCTGATCGCGGAAATATTCGACAATCCAGTGCTAGGCTGCATTCACAATTATCGGAAGTATGGCGGAATTTCTAAAGTCAATCCAAGAGCAACTGGTCTGGGCTACTGGAGGATCGTGGTTTGAGTATGTCGCGGTGGTCGCTAGCGTGGCCTACGTTGTCTTGGCGGCGGCAAAAAGTGCTTGGTGTTGGCCAATGGCGTTTTTGAGTAGTGCAATCTACACCGCCATTCTTTGGAATCAGAGGCTCTATCAGGACGCTTACCTTCATATATACTACGCATTGATGGCGGTTTATGGACTATGGGTTTGGACTCGAAGACAGGGGTCTACAACGACACCAGTTAATGAAGAAGTTCCGGTGGTCGTATGGCACTGGAAAATACATCTTCTTGGGGCTGCCGGCGTATCTGCGGTGGCTTTGACTTTGGGATATGTTTTCGATACAAAAACCGATGCTGATTTTGCTTACTGGGATTCGTTCACTACCTGGTTTGCAGTCTTTGCCACCTTTTTGGTGACGCATAAAGTATTGGAGAATTGGATTTACTGGGTCGTGCTCAATGTAATCTGGGCGATTATTTATTGGCAAAAAGGGCTACATGTGACCAGCGGGCTCATGGTCTTTTATACCATTTTTGCGGTATATGGATTTGTTAATTGGTATCGCAGTTGGAGGGTTGAAACATCCTCACGCCTGAAAATGTAGAGGTATCATTGCAGAGACCAGAGGGGTTCTGTTGGTTTGAGCAAAAACGTGGAGGCGAGGAGAGCGCAGTGTTAAAAACTTCCGGCGATGTGAGTGGATTTCGAGAAGCCCCTTTTGCTCTTCGAAGTGCGCGTCTAGTTTTCGGTATTGCTACCGAAAACCTGATTGATTCCTGAGAATAGAATCATGCCGCAAGCGAGCACCACACATGTTGCTATGGTGCGCCATAGGATATCTTGCTCGGCGAAATCCCAAATTGCGAGTAAGCATGCAACGACGCTTACGCCGAGACAGGTGTTTACGGTGCCAAAGGTTAAAATCCGAACTTTTTTGGGA
>JBCCBL010000250.1:0-4623 GCA_039034055.1 Verrucomicrobiota bacterium
CGTGCGAGCAACTCAGTTAAATCGATTGGGAAACCGTAGGTGTCGTAGAGAGTGAATGCATCTTCTCCGGATATTGTTTTCGAATCGTCGCTGGCTTTCGAGAAGACTCCGTTGAGCAGCTGCAGTCCGCGATCAATCGTCTTGTCGAAGGTATTTTCTTCGGCCGCGATCACTTTTTTGATGACAGATCGCTGCGCTTCGAGTTCGGGGAAATGAGGCCCCATTTTGTCGATGAGTGGATCGGCAAGGTGTGCGAAGAAGCCATCGGGCAGACCGAGTTTTTTTCCGAACAGAACAGCGCGACGCAGGATTCGGCGCAATACATAGTTGCGGCCTTCGTTGCCCGGAAGAATCCCGTCGGCGATGGAGAATGAAAGGGTCCGGATGTGGTCCGCGATGGCGCGGAACGAGAAGTCTATTTTTTCTTCCTGGGTCAGTTCGACTCCAGGATCAGGAAGGGTGCCGGAGTAACGAGCGTCACAAAGTTTCGAAATCGATGTAAAGATGTCTTGGAAGAGATCGCTTTCGTAATTGGATGGGGGTGAAGAAAAATCGGTGAACCCGCGGGTTGTTGAGAGGATCCCGGCGACCCGCTCGAAGCCCATGCCGGTGTCGACATGTTTCGAAGGGAGCGGGGTGAAATTGCCGTCTTCCCCGGCATTGAACTGGATGAAAACCAGATTCCAAATCTCGATGCACCAAGGGGAGTCTTCATTTACGAGGGACCCTCGGGTGTCTCCGGCTGGAGTGAGGTCCATATGTATCTCAGAGCAAGGTCCACACGGCCCGGTATCGCCCATCATCCAAAAATTGTCCTGTTTATTGCCGTTTACAATGTGCTGGTCGGGATCGAGGCCCTCTCTCTCGAAAATGGCCTTCCAGTGGTCATAGGCTTCTTGGTCGAATTCTGAGGGGTCCCCGGGGCCCGGTTTGTAGACGGTGGCGTAGAGGCGTTCTTTGGGGAATTTCCAGACTTTGGTAATCAGCTCCCAAGCCCAGTTTATAGCTTCTTTTTTGAAATAGTCGCCGAAAGACCAATTTCCGAGCATCTCGAAAAATGTATGGTGATAGGCGTCGAACCCGACGTCATCTAGATCGTTGTGTTTCCCACCTGCTCGGATGCATTTTTGGGTGTCGACGGCTCGACTGTAGGCAGCATTGCGTTCGCCCAGAAAGTAGGGGACGAATTGGTTCATACCTGCATTGGTGAATAGCAGATTCGGAGCATCGGGCATCAGGGACGCCGACGGAACGATGCGATGCTGTTTCGAAGCGAAGAAGTCGAGGAAGGATTGTCGGATCTCGGCGGACGTCATGGCAAACCCGATAGAAACGCCTTTATTGCGTCAAAATTCAACGCTAAATCGATGAAGGTCGCAGTAATTATCGAGCGGTGAAAATTGCCCTCGACCTGCAGGATCACAGGCCGAAGATGCCTTCATGGAATTAAAGCAGACACCGCTGAATGCGCTTCATAGAGAACGCGGGGGCCGAATGGTGCCTTTCGCTGGTTGGGAGATGCCGGTCCAATATACGAGTATCTTGGAAGAGCATAGTCGGGTGCGTTCGAGTGCGGGAATTTTTGATGTGAGCCATATGGGGCAGTTTCGCCTTGAAGGCGACGATTCGGCGGCGTTTTTGGATTTTACCTGCAGCGCGCACATGTCGGGAGCTGAGATAGGCGCTGCGAAATATGCGATTTTGTGCAATGAAACGGGCGGGGCGATTGATGATTTGATTGTGTATCGACTGAGCGAGAAGACTTGGCTCTTGATCGTGAATGCTTCGAACATTGATAAGGATTTCGATTGGCTCACCAAGCATTCTGAGCAGTTTTCAGTAGAATTAGAGAATGTTTCGGATGATTGGGCTCTCATTGCGCTCCAGGGCCCCGAAGTCATCAGAATGCTCGAAGCGCGCTCCTGGGGTTTTCCAAAAAAGCGGTTCCAGCATGCTGAATTTGTATGGGATGGGACCCAGATCCGAGTGTGTCGTACCGGCTATACCGGAGAGGATGGGGTGGAATGCTTGGTAAGGGCGGATCAAGTGCTTGGTTTTGTTGCGTCTGTTGAGGACTGTCTGGGTGAGGTGGCATGGTGCGGCCTCGGGGCGCGCGATTCCTTGCGCTTGGAAGCTGGATTGCCGCTCTATGGGCATGAACTTACCGATGAGTTTGGGCCGTTGGAGGCGCGCATGAAGTGGGCCGTGGATTTCTCCAAAACTGATTTTCTCGGGAAAGCTGCGATGGAAGCTCGGCTGGAATCAAGCGAGCGGCGCATCATTCGGCTTTTCGCTATGCAGGACCGAAGAATTGCCAGAGCTGGAACACCCATCGTTGATACAGAAGGTCGAGAAGTGGGAGAGGTGCTCTCAGGTTCCTTAGCCCCTAGCCTCCAATGTGGGATCGGATCGGCGGTGGTGCCTTTTGGCTTCAAGGAAGCAGCCTATGTTTCGATACGTGGTAAGTCTCTCCCGATCGCCTGGAAAAAGTCACTTTTGTAGGTGATCTTCGTATTCGGTGATTCGGGACCTCTCATTTGGCTGAAATTTAGCGGCACTGGCTCAAGATGGGGGCCCTGAATACGATTCCTTTAGGAGATGTTTCTAAACTAGATTTGTACTGTTATGACCGCTGCTGCCAAAAACGAACAAAACGGGATCCTGCTAACTACGGGAACCAACGAAGTTGAATTCATCGAATTTTACATTGGCGCAGAGAGTTTTGGGATAAACGTCTCGAAAGTTCAGAGGGTGATCGCGCGCAAGAGCATCAAAATCACCCCGGCTGTTAAGGCGCCGACGGGAGTTTTAGGGACGATCTACATCCAAGATCAAGCGGTAGTTCTTATCGATCTGCGTTCGGCGTTAGATTTGAGCGGTGAGGCCCCTGATCCAGAGCGCCAACTCATCTTAGTGACCAACTTCAATCAGACGATCACCGCCTTCATGATTGATAGTGTGAATAAAATCCATCGGACAACGTGGACTGAGTTTGATGCGGTGCAGAATGATTTTGCGGGCCAAGCTGGATATGCCACGGGTACGGCTCGGCTTGAAGACCGGGTTGTCACTATTTTGGATCTCGAAAGGCTTTTGTTGGATTATCAGCCGAAACGAGAGGAGAGTAAGGTGGTTCATCACCCAGAACGCTCCCAAGAACGGAGTATGGTGAAGATCATTTACGCGGAAGATTCGAAAATGATCCGCAATGTCACGACAAGGACGCTGACCGGTGCTGGTTACGAGCAAGTGAAGTCTTTTGAGAATGGTCGAGAGTGTTGGGACTATCTTGAGCAAGCTTTGGATTCCTGCGAAACTCGAGGAGAACCCATCTCGGAAGTTGCTGATATCATTCTCACGGACATTGAGATGCCGAAGCTCGACGGCTTAACGCTATGTAAGATGATCAAAGCCCAGCACAACATTCCGGTAGTGGTCTACTCTTCCTTGATTAGTAAGGAGATGGCGGTGAAATGTCAGTCCGTCGGAGCTAATCGATGGATCGCAAAACCGCGCGGTGATGAGATCGTTGGTGTAATCGACGAGATGATTTTGAATGCTGCTGTGACACCAGCTGGCTCACTCGCCGTCGGTGCATAGTTCCTCGAGCTTAACCCCTCTTCGCAGTGAAATTTATCGATAGCCGGGGCAATCGTCTCGGTTTACCGATAGGCGGGTTGGTAACAAAAAAGGGGGTCAAGCGAGGACGCTTGCGCACTAGCTTGGACGATCAAAATGAACGCGAATCGGTATAATCCCCTTCTCTTAAATGGGAGCATTTGAAGTGAGCACCACGTCTCAAAACATCCGCAATAGCGGGCGAGTTGCATGATCAAATGGTCGCAGCCCTAGGCTATGAGCGCTGAGTTAAAATTATAGGCACCCACACGCAGACGATAGTGTGTAGGACAAATGTAGGTGTTTTAATGTAAACATCTTATTGATACATATGCGCTCTAGGATGCCTCATGGCCAAATAGCTCATGGGACATGCGCGAGGCCCTTTCCGATGGGAAATCAATCAATGTAGACCGTTTTGATATTTGCGAACGATAGGTATCCGAATTCCCCCAGCTCGCGACCGTAGCCGCTGCATTTGACTCCACCGAAGGGGGCAAGGTAGGTGCTTGAGACTTGTGCATTTACAAAACAAGCGCCTGCATCCAACTGTTCCCGGGCAATCCTTTCTGCCGCTTCAGTGTCTGAGGAAAAAATTGAAGCCCCAAGTCCGTAACGAGACGTATTTGCCAGACGTATTGCATCGTCGGTATCTCTGGCTTGTATCAATGGGATGACGGGTCCAAAGGTCTCGTCGTCGAAAACGGGCATACCCGGATGCGCATCGGTTAGCATAGTCGCTGGGTAATAATATCCGGGGCCTTCCGGTATTTTACCACCCATGACAAGTCTGGCTCCACTGGAGATGCTCAGGTCGACTTGGCGCTGTAAATTGGCCCGAAGATCTTCCCGTGCTAAGGGGCCCATTCCACTTTCTTCGAGAAGGGGGTCTCCAAAGGGGAAATCATGAAAAATATCCTCAAAAGTGGCGGCAAAGTCATTGTAGATACCCGGTGTGATGATGATGCGTTTCGCTGCGATGCACGTCTGCCCGGCATTTTTCAC
>JBCCBL010000251.1:0-4590 GCA_039034055.1 Verrucomicrobiota bacterium
CATCTGTGAAAACTTCCCTATTGTTACCAACTAGCGTGGCCTTTTTAAGCCTGTGTTTCCACAGTCCACTAAAAGCTCTAAATACTACCTTTGATCCCGTCGCTGTCCGCAATACCCCGTACACCTGGGCCTTCGAGCGTTCAACGAAAATCCAGGATGGAATTGATTCAATCGAATTTAAAATGCGAGCAGACAACGGGCTCGTTTTTAGGGGTGTCGAACCGCCTCGGGATTACGCATTCAGCTTTCCTGAGAAATCTGGAGCATTCACTGCGTCGACTCGCTATGGCACAGCGTTCCATGCCATAGTCCAGATTTATCCAAAATCACAATTGGCCCGATACATGTCAGATCGAGGGATGAAGAGCTATGAGGATACGCTGATTCGAGCAGCAAAGGCGCAAAAGGGATTGAACCTCGCAGTCTTGATGGATCCCGAGGATCCCAATCGGTATCAGATAGAACGAAACTACCGACAATATACCTTGGTCAGTCAGGAGGTTATAAAGACAGATAATGGGCCACGCTACCGGCCTTTCAGCAGTCTGAATGCTCGCTGGATTAAATTCCGAATCGAAGAAACGAATAAAGAGACTGAGGGCGATACCACTATAGAGGATACCTTTGTTGAGGACTACATCATTGACTTGAGAGGGCCGTGGGCAGCGAGGGTCCGCTTTCTTTGTGAGAACGAGCAAAGTTTAGAAATACTCTCACACAAGATCCTTAGATGGCTGTCCAGTGTTGGTGAAGAATAACCATATGCATTCGAAGGTCTGATAACTTCGATTGACTCGCCCTGTACGATGTTTGCCCAGACAACCATCGTGAGCGGCTATGTTATCAATAGGTTTCGAGAAGATTGTGTATTAAAACACAAAAACCGCGAAGCCGTGATTATCACGAAAATGTGATTTACGGATGCGTATTTACTCCTTATCCACGTGATAATACTGACTTATTACTAATGTTAGGACTTCATAAGAAAATCTCCTACACAATCATGAATAAAACGCTCTGTTCACTGTTTTCTGTTTTAACGATAGGCCTGTGCTGCTTCTCGCCAGCATTTGCTCAAGCTAATTACGCCGAAGGCGAGGCTCTGATTCGCTTCAAATCCGGCGTTACGGCTGCGAAAGCGAAACAAATTCTCAAGACCTATGCGCTTGAGCTTAAATCGGAATATCCTTCCTTGAGTCTGGCACGTGGAAAGGCATTCTTTCACGTTGCATCTAGCAGCTTCACGACGGAGCAGATAGTGGCTCGTCTAGGCGTGCTCGGCTCGGTACTTACCGTCGAGCCCAACTATACTCGCGATCTCTACCGCACCATTCCGAATGATCCAAAATTCGGCCAACTGTGGGGCCAGGATAACGACGGCTCTGCTGGAGGAACCCCCGACGCCGATATCGACGCTCCGGAAGCATGGGATGTGAACATCGGCGGAAGCAGCGATGTGGTGGTTGCAGTCATTGATACCGGAGTCGACTATCTTCATGAAGACCTTGCCGCAAATATGTGGATGAATCCTGGTGAAATCGCCGGAAACGGTATCGATGATGACCTAAACGGTTTTGTCGACGATGTCTACGGATTCGACTTCGGCGGAACTCTTTTCGGAGCTAATGATTCCGACCCTATGGATATTGACGGACACGGGACCCACTGCGCGGGTACTATAGCGGCAGTCGGAAACAACGGAATTGGCGTCGTCGGCGTAAATTGGGATGCGCAGATTATGGCACTCAAAATTGCCCGTCCAGGGGCCCTTATCCTCTCCAGCGATTTACTCGAAGCCTATGACTACATGGTCCTCATGAAAAATGCCGGCGTTAATATCGTTGCCGCAAATGCCTCTTATGGGGGCAGTTCCAGCAGCCAAATTGAATTTGACGCACTGTCAGCCGTGGGTGACGCCGATATCGTCTTTGTTGCAGCGGCTGGCAACGACAACGCGAACAACGATAACGTCGCGAGCTTCCCTGCGAATTACGAAATTCCGACCCTCCTTTCCGTCGCAGCTACCGACTTCAATGATGAACGCGCGATCTTCTCAAATTTTGGAGTCCAAAGCGTCGATATCGCAGCACCTGGCCAAGACATCCTATCGACCTACCCCACTGGAACTGGCTCCGAGACTTCACTCACAGCGGGAACTACTGAATACACCGCTTCCACGTTCGAATTCGCAGCATCCACAGACGAAGATGGGGTAACCGGATTGGCGATCGATTGTGGTGTCGGTGAAGTCGATGATTTCCCCATTGAAGTGAGCGGCAACATCGCCCTGATCCAACGCGGCTCAATCTCCTTCTCTGATAAGGCCATAAACGCCGCAGCTGCGGGAGCGATTGGCGTGATTATTTACAACAACGAACCTGGAGGCTTCTCTGGCACCTTTGGCGCAGCGGGCGACTGGTTACCTGCCGTCTCAATCTCCGAGGCAGATGGCTTGAACATCCTCGCGCAAGGGACTCCGTCGACTACGATCACTATCACCCTTGGAAATTACGAATTCCTTAGCGGGACTTCGATGGCCACCCCACAGGTAGTCGGAGCAATCACGCTGGTCGCCGACACCTATCCCTCAGAGTCCGCGATTGAGCGAATTCAACGCGTCCTTGGCTCGGTAGACCCACTACCGAATTTGTTCTCTGTAGTATCGACCGCAGGTCGCCTCAACGTTGATGCTGCACTCGCGGAAGTTCCTACTGCGGCATCGGTCACCGCATTCACGGACTCAATTAGCTACAGTCCCGGTAGTTCTGTCCAGATCAGTGCTGCAGTTAGAAACAATTCTGAAATCTCGGCAAATGTGCAACTCAGTGCAACGGCCGTTCTGCCAAGCTCAGCAACGATTTCACTGGGAAGTCTACCTCTGAGCCTCGACGCCGGAGAAGGCTATTCAAATTCCTTTTCGATTTCCCTCCCAGCCTTCGCCCCAACCGGATCATACACAATCTTGGTCGAAGTGAAGGTAGGCAGTTCCGTTATTGATAGCTTCCCGCTGGACTTTGACGTCCTCTGAGCCAGATAATTAGAAATTTAAGAAAGGGCATCCATTGCGGATGCCTTTTTTTGTTCCTAACTGACGATAGCTCCCGAACTGAGAAAAATTCCCTTCAGATTCATTTCCAGTTGTTTTGGATTGTCGGAAAAATTCAGACCATCAGCTTTCGAAACGAGTCCCTCCTTAATGAGGCGATACAGATCCTTATTGAAGGTCTTAGAACCGTTGTCTTCACCTGCGTCGATAACGGCTCCCAACTTCTGAAATTCGCCATCCTCAATGGTCTGACGCGCAAGCGAATCCACAACCAAGAACTCAGTCGCCGGCACGCGGCCACCTTCGATAGCGGGCACTAGCCTCTGGCAGACAGTGGCTTTCAAAGCTCCTGCGATTTGACGACGCATCGTTGAGACTTGCTCAGGGGTAAAGAATTCAAACAGGCGCTGAACCGCCTGCTGGGAGTTTGAGGAGTGCAAAGTTCCCAACACCAAGTGTCCCGTTTCAGCAGCCTTGATCGCGGTTTCAAAAGTAGTGCGGTCACGCATCTCACCGACCAGAATAATGTCGGGATCCTGCCGCAAGACCGCCCGCATCCCCAATTCAAAACTGGGTGTGTCGATACCAATCTCACGTTGATTGAAGACCGATTTATCATCAGTGTAGGTGAATTCGATGGGGTCCTCCAAGGTGACGATGTGTTTGTCGTAGGTTTTGTTGATGAAGTTCAACATCGCAGCAAGCGTCGAACTCTTGCCCGAACCCGTCGCTCCGCATACTAGGACGATCCCATTTTTCTCGTGGCACAAAGCCTCAAACACCTCCGGCCTGTGATTCAGATCTTCGAAGGTTGGTGGATGATCATTCACATGACGAAATACAATACTTGGGGTCGAACGTTGATGAAAAGCGTTCACTCGAAAACTCCCGCACCCGTCGACCTTGTATGAGTAGTCCACCTGAGAATTTATTTTCCATCCTTCTGCAAATTGGTAGGGCACGGTGTTATCGACAAACTCGCGAATTGAGTCGGCGGTGAGAGTGTCCATTTCGACCGGTTCTAAACGTCCATGCAGTCTAAAAAAGGCCGGCTTTCCGGTCTTCACGTGAATATCGCTCGCATGGTTTTCAACAGCCAAGGTTAGGATTTGGTTGAACAATTCGATCGGAGACATCGCAAAAATAAAAGTAAGTGTTCTTGGGAACCGGTGCAGTAAATTACGACCTATCGGATATCGACTCAATTGTGGATCTTTTCATCGAATTTTGATCCAATTCTTTTGTATGCCTTCCTAGAGGCATGCCCCTTCAAAATCGCCAAGAACGTCATTTGCCTCACGCAGCGACGTCCCGTCTCTTTCGAACAATCGATTGATTCGCGAAATCACCTGTTGGATAATACCGTCCGGGCAAGAAGCTCCGCCGGTGACGAGAATTTTCAAAGGCCGCCCTAGCTCTTTAGATTTCTTTGCAAATGCGAAATCACGAGAGAAATACTTTCCCTGTTTTCTGTCCTTTGGATTTTGCGGAAATACATAATGCTGCACCACGCCCTCTTCGATATTCTTCTCATTTTGGATGAA
>JBCCBL010000252.1:0-4587 GCA_039034055.1 Verrucomicrobiota bacterium
CAGGGCATCGTTTACGGCCTTGGAAAATACTTTGCGCGCATTTGGGTTTTCGACGACGCCGCCCTGGGGTTCGGAAACGTAAAAGGTGTCGATTGTGATGTGATCGCTACGAGAGATTGCCTTGGAGCTGAGGATGTTGAGCCCAGCTAGGGCAAAGGCTCCGGCGAGCCGGTAGAAGAGGCCCGCGCGGTCCCAGGTGACCACGTTGACGACGGTCATGCTGCGTTCGAGGTCATCGTGCCAGTCAATGATCGGGACGAGGGATCCGAGGGACTCAGCCTCATGGATATTGGTGAGGAGTCGATTGATCATGCGAATGTGCAGCTCAATCTCGGGAATGGTGTGGTGAACGAAGTAGCGTTCGGGGAGCAGGCTGAAATGCGCTTCAATCTCGTCGCCTGAGATGTCCGTAATTCCTCGTTCCTTTATTGTTTCGTAGGCGGACATTTTTCTCTCGCGACTCTGATCGTTGAGAGCCGACTTGTTTTTAAGAACTTCGAAAGTTTCGCGATAGAGGCGGGAATGAAGGGTATTTTTGTATTCGTTCCATAGGCCTTCAGATGTTCCGCATGCATCGCAGTAGGTATGCACATAGAGTAGCGCGAGCTGATTTGCATCACGCACGAATTCGGCGAAAGACTCTGGTGTCTTAGGATCATCTAAATCGAATCTCTGCCAGAAACGTGCCATTTCCAAGTGGTGCCGGATAATAAACAATATTTGTCCGCGTAGATCTTCGGGCACTTCGAGGCGTTGAAGGATCGGTTCTGCAATCGCTACACCGTTGAGGGCGTGGTTCTTAATTGCGATGCCTTTGCCGATGTCATGGAGGAGGAGGATGAGGTATAAAAGGTTGGGATATTGGGCCTGCCGGAGGGCATTTCGATACTGGTCGGCGAGGCGATCCCGCTCATTGAATATCCGGTCCAATTCTTTGATTGTATTCAGGGTATGAATGTCTGCCGTGTAGCGATGATAGTATTCGTGTTGGACCAGGCAGGTGAGTTTTTGCCACTCGGGAATGAATCTGCCGAGGACACGCGTATCGTGCATCTCGATGAGGGCGCGGTGCACGTCGCCAGCGCTTTGTAAAATGGCCCGCATGGCCGAGCTTGCTGATGAGTCTTCGATGACGCGCCGCGTAATGAGAGGAACGCTCTCGGAGATGAGGTTTTTGAGGTCGAGGTTCAGGGTCGCCTTATACTGTTGCATATGGCGAAAGACGCGGATGAGACGAACGGGATCTCTCTTAAAGACATTTTGGTCCTGCGGTGTGATGCTGCCATCGGAGAAGACAAAGCCATCGATGATTCGAGGCTTCTCGCTGAGTCCTTTGTGCGCTCGAATCACGTCGAAGAATCGGATCGGAGTCCGGTCCGGCAGGTCTGATTTAGCGAGCTTGGCTTCTAGATATCGGGAGACATTCAGGATGACATCAGCATGGCCATAGAAGACCTGCATGAAGGTCTCGACTCGATCAAAAATGTTTTTTTGACGATAGCCAAGATTCCAGGCGACCAGGGGTTGTGCTTCGAGGTCTAGCAAATCAGTAGGTCGGCTGCTGCGAAAATGAATTTCGTTTCTGACTCTGAGGAGAAAGCTGTAGGCTTCCTGCAATTGCTTAGCTCGCGCGCGCTTTATGTATCCGCGCTTGAGGATAGCACTGAAATCCCCGGTGCCGAACCGAACACGGGACATCCAAAGGATGTTTTGAAAGTCTCTCAAACAGCCGACTCCGTTTTTCACATCGGGTTCTTGAACGTAAACCGAGTCGCCTTGCTTTCTGCGCCGTGCGGTTTGCGAAGCAAAGCGTTCTCGGAGGTAGTGCGAGGTGTCCTCCCGGGTCAGGAAGCGATCGATAGCGCGTGAAAAGCGCTGGAAGAGGCCGCGGTCGCCCGTGATCAATCGTGTGTCGAGGATCGCGTTCTTGGATTTGACCTCACTTTTTGCTTCAATCAGCGTTTCCTTGATCGATCGAGAGGCGTGGCCGACCTTCAGGCCAAGGTCCCAAAGTGGGTAGAGGATCGCTTCGGTGAGTTTCTCCTGATATTGTTTGTTCGCTCGGCCGCGCAGCGTGTCTGGATAGAGAAAGAGGAGGTCGATATCGCTGAAAGGGCAAAGCTCGCCCCGCCCGTAGCCGCCAGTTGCAATGATTGAAATTTTGTAAGGGGGCTTGGAGTCCTTGGTCGCCTCGTTGATAGCGTCCTTGTAAATGGTCTCAACGAGCACATCGATAATGATTGCTCGGCTCCGAGTCACTCGAATCCCGCTATCGCCTTGGCGGTGATAGCGGCGGAGCATTTTATTTTCTAGGGTAAGGAATTTTTTGTAGGCTTTGGTCCGTGTGCCACGGTCTTCTTTGGATATCTTGGCGAGCCGTTGCTCGGCGTGTTTGCGAATGCGCCGAAAGAGGGGATCTTCTGTGAAGAGGGCAGCCATGTGTTCAATCGGAGATGCCTTAGTTATTTGTATTGGTTTGTTTTGGGCGATAGAAGGTGGCGGAGAATCCTACGCGCGCTACGCAATGCGAGTTGGATCGTGTGGCAAGCGTCTCGATTTGCTCAGTCATGGCATCGCGATCTTTGGGGAATCTAGCTTTTACAAGCTCGTCTTTTGATAGCGCTTGATCGAGTTCATCGACGAGGGATTCAGTGACGCCATTTTTGCCGATTTGGAGGGTCGGTTTTAACCTTTGCGCGACACCCCTGAGCGCCTTTTTTTCCTTTTGGCTGAGTGGTCCTGGTGAGGTAGATTTCATAAATGAGTGATGAAGTGCTGTGTTTTGTGAATACAGCCTCGGAGCGAGCAGTGAATTTTGTCTAACTGTGTCTAATTCTACTTGGTCAAATGGTCTCTATGGCTTCTTTTAACCACGAATGCACACGAATCCACATGAAGAAATTAACTGTTCGTGGAAATTCGTGTGCATTCGTGTTTCATTTTTAGAGCGTTTGGAGGAACGGGTCTTGGTCTTCTAATTCATTTTAACAAGTAGAACTAAGCCTTGGGATAAAAACGTTCGATGGTGTCTGAGACAGTACCATTGTCGATTCCTCCACCCATTGCAAAATCGGGTTTCCCTCCACCTTTCCCATTGAACGCAGGAGCCAATTCGCGAATGATGTCGCCTGCTTTGAAGCCAGCGGCGATGGCTGGTTGTGAAGCGAGTGCGGCGATCGATACTTTGCCATCTGCCGATGCTGCGAGAATGACCAAGCCATCGCTGAGTTTTCCAAGGATCTGAGCGCCGAGGGTTCGCAGTTCTTTTGGATTGTCGATCGAGACGGCCTTTTTGACTAGTTTGATGCCTTGAAAGTCAGTCGCTTGCCTGGCCAGGGTATCGGCGAGCGCCGCCGCGTCTTTTTGCTTGGTGGCTTTTAGCTTATGCTCGGCTTCTTTCTTATCGCTGATCAGGGTATCGATGCGTTGCGGAAGCTGTTCGGGTTGGCAATTGAGGGTGGACGCGGCGGTGGCTAGGAAGGCAAGTTGTGTGTCCATCCAGGATTTTGCGGCGCTCCCGGCAACGGCTTCGATCCGTCGAACACCTGCGGCGATTGCGGACTCGCTGATGATTTTTATCGTTCCAATTTCCCCCGCCGAATCGACATGGGTGCCCCCGCATAATTCCTTAGAGAAGCCACCGATGTCGACGACACGCACGCGGTCTCCATACTTTTCTCCGAAGACGGCGATGACGTCGTCGGGTTTGTCTTCAATAGCAATTTCTGATGAGTGGACTGGGCCATTTTGGAGCGTTTGCCAATTCACCAAATCCTCGATTTTTGCGATCTGTTCAGAGGTCAACGGTTCAAAATGGGCAAAGTCGAAGCGCAGGCGCTCGGGAGTGACCAAGGATCCGGCCTGGCGCACGTGGGTTCCGAGGACTTCACGGAGCGCCCAGTTCAGAATATGGGTTGCCGAATGGTGCCGCTCGATGGGAATACGTCTCGCGGTGTCGACTTTCAGGGTAATCGCATCACCAGGCTCGGCTTTGATCGGCTCCTTCAAAATGTGCAAGAAGCGCCCATTTGAGTCTTTTTGTGTATCAATGATTTGAGCGGTGGCATCCATGTATTGAGCAATCCCGGCATCGCCGACTTGTCCGCCCATTTCGGCATAAAAGGGAGTTTTTTCGACCACCAGGGCCGTTTTGTTTTCGCTGAGATCGACAGTCTCAACCACGCGGGTTTCGACCTCGGGTAGGGGATGGGCAAAGCCGACAAAGGAAGTCGCTGCGGCTTCATCTTCTCCAGATTTTACGGTAATGGTGGTCTTTTTGTGAGCGGCGCGCGCTCGCGCACGTTGGGCTTCCATGGCGGATTCGAATCCGACAAAGTCGACCGTCCACCCACGATCCCGTGCGAGCAACTCAGTTAAATCGATTGGGAAACCGTAGGTATCGTAGAGAGTGAATGCATCTTCTCCGGATATTGTTTTCGAATCGTCGCTGGCTTTCGAGAAGACTCCATTGAGCAGTTGCAGTCCGCGATCAATCGTCTTGTCGAAGGTATTTTCTTCGGCCGCGATCACTTTTTTGATGACAGATCGCTGCGCTTCGAGTTCGGGGAAATGAGGCCCCATTTTGTC
>JBCCBL010000253.1:0-4562 GCA_039034055.1 Verrucomicrobiota bacterium
ACCATAGATAAACAGCATTCGATGTGAATCCACAGCATTGCCCGGCTTGCCGAGCTCCTCCTGCAAGTCTTCTAAAATTCGGGTCCTTCCTATGAACTGAAACTCCTCCATGAGCGGAAAAAAGAAGTCGCCCAATCAGCCCAATTATTGAGCGCCTGAAAAACTCAGGCCTCAAATAAATAGCCCTCCTATCGTGATGATAACCGCTTCCCAAAAATAACCTCGAGACCTCAATTCATCTCCAATTTGTCAACTAAGTTATCTCAGTCCCTTATTTTGAGAGTTGTCTAACATAGTCTGACAATCGACTAAGAGAACTCTGAGCCTCAAAACCTGGGATGATTTTGCACGATTCGAGATTGAGATTCACCCTTCCAAATCCCTAAGGCAGGGCGCAACCAGCCGTGTAGCTATCTTGACTCTCTTTGCTCTAGAATCCCTTAGATTGGAGCTGCTTCTGAAGTTCCCCCTGGAACTCAGCGATATCCTCATCTGGCGGTTGATACCCTTCAGGAGTCCCAGCGCCCGGGATCAATCCCAAACGCCCCATTTGATCAAGCTGCCATCCTAGCTTCTGACCATCCGAGAATGTCACCTCACCACTCACCATCGCTCCGGGTCTTTGCAGACTATCGACCGTCACAGCAACAGCCCCGGGCTCCTCTAAGGTGGCCTCAGCTTCCTCAACACCGATGCCGCCCTCCGGTTCGGCAGAATCCTCATCGTTGGTAGCGTTTTCCGGTTCTGATTTCGTCTCGGAGACTTCGAGATCCAGATCATCGATCAAAAAACGAAGCTCCATGTAGGTCATCCCAACTCCCATTTCGGATGAAATACGTTTTTGGATATCTGATAAGGAGACTCCAGCGGATAACCATTCCGCGAGGGTTTCTTTCTGCTCTGTTGTGAAATTCATGATTGATCGTGCTTCTCGCTCATCAGGCCTAGGGGTAAAGGCCCAAAACACAAGGTCAAGCGTCTGCTAAACCCAGCCGAATCAATCTCGAAGGTAAATCACATACAATGAATTGTCGATAACCTGAAATTTGAAAATAAACCGGTAACTCGCTCGGTTTAACCACTCGGCCAATTCAAGCTCTTTGAGCCGACGTGGGGGCCGCAAGCGGCAGTTAATTTCATCGCGACTTAAAATATTTCTAAAACAACCCGCGACCTGGTTGGTCAGCTCATTGGTTGATTCGTCGATAAGATCATTTCCCTCGAACGCGGCCATCTTCACCTCATCCATACCCAGAGTGGTGTGAGCCACAAACTCTGCGACATCTGCGCGGAATGGCAAAATGATGTGAGCCTCATGATCTCCGTAGACCGTCACCTCCTTGAGGTAACGTTTCTCTTCACGAATCAGTCCATCAGCCAGATATTCTCTCAAAGACATTTGTCCTATCTGAGTCAAATCCATGGCAAGTGAAGACTCGAAAATGTGCCTCGCGGAGCCAACAACGGTCCGAGGAATATCTAAATGAGTACCGGTATCCGACATAGTAGTTCGCATATGTCGTCATCTAAATTCCTCGATTGAGCGCATCGAGAAAAGAACCGAAAAACGTCCTAATCTCGCCGCCTGAGTCTTCCCGAATCAATCGAAACTCACGGACACTCGTAAGCTCGGAGACGCATATCACGCCACTCAAAACCGGAGACCCATCTTCCCCCGAACCCAAACTCAGATAGGCACCATCCGTACGAAAAAAACGCAGCCCGAGAGAAGGGCTGCGTTTCCATTTCAAAGGCTTAGGAATCAATCACACGGTCCCGAAAATAGTCTTACCGTCTGAGCAAAGATCCTCACAGGCCTGCACCATCCGGGCTGCCATATTTTTCTCTGCTTTCTTGAGGTAACTCCGTGGATCGTAGGTCTTCTTATTACCCACCTCTCCATCAATTTTGAGAACTCCCTCAATGTTTTCCCCTATGTGGGTAACGATTGGACGGGTGAACGCATACTGAGTATCGGTATCGATATTCATCTTGATCACTCCATACTCGAGCGTTTCGCGAATATCGCTCAATTCGGAACCTGATCCCCCGTGGAAGACCAGATCCATCTTCGCCCCTTCTCCATATTTTTCGATGACCGCCGCCTGTCCATCGCGCAAGATGGTTGGCTTAAGCTTCACAGCACCGGGTTTGTAGGCTCCATGGACGTTACCAAAAGTCGCGGCAAAAATGAATTTCCCGATTGGGTTGAGTGCTTCGTAGACCTCGACCATATCCTCTGGCGTTGTATACAATTTTTCAGCCGGAAGTCCTGAAGTATCGTGTCCATCCTCTTCCCCACCGACACATCCAGCTTCTACCTCCAATATAATCTGCAGCTCGCTACACTCCTTCAAAAGTGCTTTCGAAATTTCAAGATTCTCCTCCAATGGGACAACAGATCCATCGAACATGTGAGATTGGAAAAGGGGACCCTGGCCGGCGGCAATACGTTGACGCGATGCTTCAAGAAGAGGCTTCAAAAAGCCCTCGACCTTCTCGGGGTGGCAGTGGTCGGTGTGCAATGCGACCAGAACGTCATACTTCTCAGCAAGACGGTGGGCAGCCTCAGCCAGAACGATCGCTCCAAAAGCCGCATCTTTCACGTCCAAGCCAGATGCAAATTGGCCTCCTCCAGTCGAGACTTGAATGATACCATCTGACTTAGCGTCAGCAAAAGCTTTCAAGGAGGCATTGATAGTTGTTACAGAAGTCACATTGACCGCTGGATAAGCATAATTGCCCTCCTGGGCGGCTTCCAGCATCTTTGCGTATTGTTCGGGCGTTGCGATAGGCATGTCTGATATAATTTAGGTTTCTTTCCAGTGGGAGCTTCCAGCCTCCACTTCCATCGAAAAGCGCTCGTGTTTAGGGCAATCAGGCAGCGTCGTCTAGTCCAAATGCGCGATTCTATACCATAAAAGCTGATTTCGAGTTTAAGATTATTTCAGATAAGATCATTTCAGCCTGTTTCTTATTGATTTCGCTTTTTCAAAATCGCCTCAATTCGGCACGTGCGCAGACGAATTACTTTTTGCGTCATGTCATCGCTCTCGCAACAGTCTGTCATCGTAGACGGAGAAGCTGTCACTTTCGAAGGTCCTCCCCCGGCCGACTTGCAACAGCTTTACCAGTTGATCGACCAGGCCCTCACTGCAGGCGGCAGGCTCATCACTGCTTTCGAGATTGATGGAATCGATGCCCACAAGGACCCTTCGAGCCTGCAAAAACAGCACTGCCAATGTGTTTCGGTAAACTCATCTGAATGGCAAACGGTTTGTCTAAACGCTATCACTCAGCTCCTACCCGTCGCCGAAAACGCGGCAAACGGACTGATTGCCTACGGCTCGGCAATGCTCGCCGTTCCCCTCGCCCATTCACTCAATGAACTCACGACCGTGGCAGATAAAATGGGCGAAGTCCTCGCACCGATAGAGACTGCGAACCAGTTTGCAGAGCAATTCGGGCCTTCCTGGTCTACAGCCTGCAAGGAGGTCCACCGCAAAAGCAACCAAGCCTGCGATGCCTTCAGCGAATCGATTAAAACCCAAGACATCGGTCAAGCGGCCGCATGCCTCGTAGTCGACCTCCCGTCCCTATTCAATACGTTCCGATCCATACCAGAAACACCCTGGCAGACCCCCAAATGAGCATCCGGAAAAAAAACGCCCAGGCCTTGAAGGCACGGTTTCCAGAGATGCTTGATCGTATCGAAAAAACCTCGGCAGCCTCATCCATTAAGTGGAACGCCGGAGCCCTCGTTTTCGAGGACAAACATTCTCTCCACCCATATGGATCCAGTGACCCAGATCGACTGATCGAAAGTTGGGTCAGGCGCAACCCTCCGATGCGTGATGGCATGAACTGGGTGACCGGGTTCGGAGATGGGCGTCACATCAGACACCTGCTCAAAGGAATCTCAGAAATCGGTCGATTGTGTGCCACCGAATCATGTATCGGAGAACTAAGGACTGTTTTCGAGCATCAAGATCTCTCGGATATCTTAACCGATCCTCGATTCCTACTGAGTGGTGGAACGCTGGACCAAAAGTGTTTCTCTTGTTTGCAAGACCAATCCTACCGCGAAGACCTCGAATGGAAATCCCTCCCGTTCACCCCGATACAGAACCGCGACCCAAACTATTACGCCGACGCGAAAACTCAATTTGGCAACGAACTCTTCCTCCGTAAAAACATATACTTAAATCGAAGCGACCATTCAGAAGGCTTTTTGGCGACCCGTATTATCAATCAACCCTACACCCTAAAGGCTCCAGACCTCAATGCGCTCAAAGATAAATTTAGCGACCTGCCTTTCATCCTAGTCGCGGCAGGGCCTTCTCTCGACAAATCCTATGAGTTTCTAAAGAGCGTCCAGAATCACTCGATCATCGCATGCGGTAATTCCTCCTACAGCGCCTTGATGGAGCACGGAATCACGCCACACATCACCATCGCAGTCGATTTCCGTCCAGACACTGATCGAGGCTATCGAAAACACCCAACCGATCGGAGCTTCCTCTTCTGTTCATCATACGTCGCTCCGGCGGTACTCCCTCGCT
>JBCCBL010000254.1:0-4557 GCA_039034055.1 Verrucomicrobiota bacterium
CATCTTCTACGGACGCGAACACTGCCAGGCTCGTAAGGTTTGCGCCGGCCCCGACAACGACTGCCAAATATGTCGCGAGTGTTTCCCATCTCGGAAAAGACCAGTCGTCGTCAACAAGCCCTAAGTCACATTCAATAGCCAGCTCGAAGCTCCCCAAATAAATAGGGTGGGCAGGAGGATCACTCGCTCCGTTGCCCACCCGACACGTGTTACTTATGCTTTCTTAAAACAGCCGAAAGGGCTCAAAGTTTCCAATTTCCGCACAAATTGTGGGATTCTTTAAACAAGACCATCCCCAATAAGCGTCTCGAGGAATGATCGGCTATTGAATTTTAAAGCTCAGTGGAAAAATAAAACGAGCGTTTACCGGACGACCATTCTTTTTGGGGACTTCAAACCGACAGCTCTCAGCGCACCGAATCGCAGGTATGATAAACGCCAGATTACTGGCTTCGGTCACGCGCTCTACCCACACCGAGCCGTCTTTCTGTATCATGACCAAGAGCTTTACTAAGCCTTCAACTCCTTGATTTCGCAGATCGAAGGGATACTCCGGGGCGTCTCCAGAAACGCGCTTAGGCACGCTGTCTAACTGGTTCAAATTAAAAGAATCCGCGCTTGCCTGTTGCCTGGATGCCTGATCCTGACTGGGCCCACCGATGTTTTTAACAATCTCTTTCAGACGTTCCGCCAGCTCCTCCCTGCTCATACCTTGAAGCTCCTCTCGAATCGTCGCAAGAGAATCGCTGTTATCCTTGTTATTTGGAATTTCCGAAGCGAATCGCAGCCCATCCAACTTAAAATCGACGCTTACTAGAGTTCGGGCTTTGACAGGTTTACCATTCTTCATCGGAACCTCATAAACCAAGCCGCTTGCATACATACGAGCCGAGGCTTCAAATAAGGAGTGAGACGATTCAACAACCCGAGAGACTTCAGTTTTTCCATTCTGATCTATGAGCACGACCATGCGGACATTGCCGGTCTCGCCCTTCTCTTTCAGATCATCTGGATAAAATAAATCTGGTTCTGATAAAATGGCGGGCTTAGCGTCAAGCTCTGTAAAGAAATACGCACGCTCATCTCCAACTGCCCCATTCAAAAAGTAAATGCACGAAAGCACCCAAAAAATAACTGCTCTAAGACCCATCACTTTACCAAATATCAAAATACCTATGAGCAAGAAACGGCCCACCCGGTAAACGAACAGAGTCATTCAAAAACTCGTGACGACAACTTAAAAATCAGAGCAATCATTCGGCACTTACACTGCTCAAACTCGAATCTCATGGCTATCCGTTTCAAAATTTTGCTGATCTATTCCTTCCTCTCGTTTGGCCTTGCGCAAGCAAAGCAGGATCCATCGTTTTCATTCGCTTACAACGAAGCACTCAAGATATCGCAGTCCTACCGATTCATCGAGCCCAGTTGGGGCATCATCATCTCGGATGAAGAAGAGCGAATTTGGAGAGACAATTCTCCCTTGAACAAAACGTTCAGCAATTTTGTTAACAATGCAGACCTTTTCCAAAGCCCAATGCGCGGAAATAACTTCAAGTTGGCGATCCAACCCATCTACATAGAAAACCAAGAAATCCCCCTCTACACCATCGCTGATGCTTGGCTCTCCCTACATGGAATGTCTCTTAGAGATTCCGACATTTTAAATATGGAGCCCATTGATCAGAACGATCGAGAACCGTGGCTCAAAATCGACCTGATAAACCACCTGGAAAACGAAACAGTCACCCTATCCATCCTGGTCGCGCGACTCGACTCGGTGGTAGCCATTGTGAATGCCTGGAAGACTCATGAACACCCATTTGATAATCTCCCGAAATTCAGCGAAATCCTCCAACTCTACCCCGAGGTATCGTTATCGCAAATCGACAAACTACCGCGGAGTGCAAAGGTTGCTGATCAAGCTACCTTGATAAACCATGTCGGCCTCAGCCTTTTCAATCAGGGAAATTTAATCTGGGCTTCGGACCTATTCAAAAAAGCCCACAACCTAGATCCTTTCACCAAAGACTATTTTTTAAATACGCTGCTTGCCCTCCAGCAGTCTGGTCGATTTGGGGAGGTCAGTAGCTTCATTGCAAATGCGCCCATCGCGCTTCAAAAGCTACCTACCACAGTTCAGTATGAAGTCGCCAGCCTCACAGCACTTGGCAAAAGTGAAAAAGCAGTCGAAATTCTCAAAAATGAAATCGATCGTGGGATTCAAAACGAATCTATTGTGATCCAATATATGAATTCGCTCTTCCATCTCGAGGACTTCGAACAGGTCCGCGATGTCGGAATAGAAGCCCTACAAAAAGGTCTCCGCTCCTCAACCATTCAAAGTAACTTAGGATGGGCCTATATACGCTTGAAGGACTATGAAAATGCCAAAGCAACCTTCCAAAATATGGGCAGACTCCTTCAGGCCAATGCTGAGGCATCCTATGGATGGATGCAGATCTTGATAGATGAAGAGAATTTCACGGAATGCGCCGAATTTGGTATAGACTTATTTGAGTCAACCGGGGACCTCAGCGCTCTATCCTTTGGAATACGCAGTTTGATAGAAACGGGAGATCGCGAATTAGCGGAACAATACATTGCAACAGGTCTCAAGCGAAACCCTGCCAATACCGACATTCTTCAGTGGGATGAATACCTCAAGAGCCTTGCTGGCGAAGGGGTATCCCGTGGGGCCTCCACGCCAATCGATGCTCTGGTCATTTCGGATGAAATAAAGCATCAGATCAGAGACTGGAAAGAGGAATCCGGGCCGGAAGTGGACTCCTTCTCTCAAAATGTCGAAGACAAAGGCGCCGTTTACGAAGAAATCACCACGATCACCGATAGGAAGCCCGGAGAATCATACACCACAACCACCCGGTTGATCGCGACTATTGAATCCAAATCAGCGATCGATGCCTTCAAGCAATTTGTCTTTAGCTTCAATCCATTCTCCGAATCGATATACGTAAACAAAATCGAAGTCCGAGATGCCGAAGGCACCATCATCGCCCGAGAAAATCGAGACAAATTCGTAGTTAGGCACGAAGACTCCTCTGCCTACGCCACCGAAGACCGCATCCTGATTGTCCCCATTCCAAGCCTCCGCCAAGGACGAACCATGGAGCTGGTCTACACGCGGCTAAGACGTGGTAAAGAAGTGAAATTTCCGTTCACTCAACACTTTTTCACAGGCTCTTATCCAGTAAGAGAATCTCACTACGTTCTCTTTGAGAACGGTGAATCACTCATCAAGAAACCCTTGGGCCACACCTTCCATGCGAATACCAAAGACGGCAGTATCTGGTCTACATTCAACGAGGAAGGATTGCCCAATGAAGACAATCTCCCCACACCCGTTCAAATTGAACCTGTTCTACGTATTGCGGCCATTGAGGAATCCTGGGAAATCCTTGTCGCCGAATACAAAAACCGTATTGAACACACTCTAACCGAATCCGATGAAAGCACGGAAAAATGGATACAATCACACACATCCCGAAACCAGGACATAACAGAAACGATAGCCTCGATTCTCACTGCCATCCGAGAGAATTTTAATTATCAGGGATACGTGTTTGGTGAGCGCGCTCAAGTCCCAAACCTCCCCAGTGATATCATCGACAACGGATATGGAGACTGCAAAGACCTCAGCCTACTCCTCCACAAGTCTCTTGAGTCGATGGGTATCCGGAGCCATCTCGCACTCGTCAACACACAGGGAGCCATCGATTCCAGTATGCCCTCAGTTGACCAGTTTAATCACATGATTGTCTACTGCCCCAACATCGAAGGCAGTAGCCGATTCCTAGACCCCACGGACTCCTATGCCACCGGCCTCACCGATCCGACCAACTTGCAAAATATCGAAGCTCTCGTGCTCGATTGGGAAAATCCACGCTTCGAAGTCATTGAAGAATCAACCGTCGAGGAAACTCCGGTACATGCCGTCCGAGAAATAACCCTCGAAAGCAACGGCGACATCAACCTTACAGAATCAATCACGATGCGAGGCAGGATCGGCGAAAACATGAAACGATGGCTTTCAATCATGACTCCAACCGAGCGCCGAGATGCCATTCAACGTTGGATGAATTTTAACAAACTCACCTTGCAAGTCGACTCGGTGGCCCTTCAAAATGAAGATGAGTTATACGAGCCACTGAAAATCGAAATTACTGCCAATACTCGTTCCGATGAGCTTCAGGCTAATTTGGTAAATGTACTTAAACTACCCATCATATCGGAAACTCTGTTCATCGGGGTTCCTCAAACACAAGACCGCATTTTCGATTATCAGCGTGTCAGCTCTTGCCATATCACCGTAGATACAGAACTGAAAACGCCTCCTGGCTGGATTGCCGAAATCGCGACGAAAGACTACAGCGATTATTCCAGAAAATTTGGGATCAGCTACTCTGCAAACTGGAACCAATCTGGAACTAAATTAATCGGCACAAATCTGATCCGTGTCGAAAAACCAATAATACCAGCCGGTGAATTCGAGACCTATAAGTCTCATCTGAGCGAAAGCCTCAACCAACTCGGACC
>JBCCBL010000255.1:2500-4529 GCA_039034055.1 Verrucomicrobiota bacterium
CGCCAGCGTTGGGGTCTTGGAAGAATCGTCGGTGGGATTCCTTGCGACGCGCGGGGATCCCTTGAGCAATCTCGACAATTGGCTCGGGGGTCTTGACTTCAAATACCGAGATTCCGACTTCGGCCCCGATGGCGGTGAGCTGGATGTCTTTGCCTGGGGGCAATATACCGATACCCCCGGCTGGGACGATGCTCCCTTCGCTCTGGGCACCAGCGCACTCTACAACAGCCGCTACTGGCTCTACCAGGGATACACCCGCTTCATCGGGGCCGACTACAATCCGGCAATGGGCTTCGTCAATCAGACTGATATTGTCGATGGAGAGCTGCTTGGCGTCCACGCGTTTTTTCCAGAAGGCCTCGACAGCATCGAGGTTGAGGCTGGCAGCTATTATCGCTACGAGCTGGATGCGGCAGTGTGGGAAGTGGTCCAGCCCTGGGTCGGCCTGAGTGTTTACACCTTATCGGGTGATTTCGCGACAGTGGGAGTCGAGTATTTTTATGAGGAACTCCTCTTTCCTTTTCAGCCTGCACCCGGATTGTTGGCGGAGCCCGGACAATATTCCGGCGCGGGCTTGTATGCAGAATTGGAAACATCCGATGCTCGGGTCGTCTCGGCAACCGTCCGGGCCGCGGTTTCCCCATTTTACGGCGGTCGGCTCGATACCTTGGAAGCCGGGATCGCTTGGCGACCCGCTTCAATCTTCAACCTAAGCGCGGAGTCGGAACTCAACCGCATCGAGATCGATGGCCTCACCGAATGGGTCAACCTCTACCGCCTCAAGACCAATGTGCAATTTTCCACGGACCTGGTCTGGACGACGATTGGCCAATACGACTCCCTCTCACGAGAGCTGGGATTTAACTCACGTCTACGCTGGACCTATCGGCCTGGATCCGATTTGTTTCTGATCTTCAACCAGGGCCTCCTCAACGACCCCCGCGACGGCTGGATCAGCAGCGGCTCGGAACTCAGCCTGAAGGTGAATGCGAGCTGGTCCTTTTGAGGACAAAGTCCGTCTGGAGTTTGGTATATTCCAGTAAAGGCAGTCGGGCCGCCTTTGCTTTGAATTCCGGATTCGACTTTTGGGTGGGAGGTCGCATATCGGATTCTGGAGAATAACTTATGGATATTTTGCAGAAGCTGGGGGAGCAGTTTCGAGTCTTCTGGAATCTCGAGCTGTATAAGAGTGGGAGCACGGAGATCTTTATGAGCCAGCTCATCATCGCCCTGGTGGTGACGGTGATTGGCCTCTCCATTGCCAAACGGCTCTCCCATTTGATCGCTAATCGGATCGGTAAGGTTGCCAAGCTGAGCGATAATACGATCCATCTCATTCAGCGGCTGACTTTTTATTTCATCGATATTCTGGTTATTCTGATCGCGCTGCCGATTGCTGGAATTCCGATTACGATATTTGCGGTGATGGGGAGTGCCTTTGCGATTGGTATCGGTTTTGGGGCCCAGAATCTATTTCGAAATCTGATCTCAGGTTTCATCATCATGTTTGAGAAACCGATCCGGATTGGCGACATCGTGGAAATCGATGAAATCGAAGGCCGGGTCCAAGAGATTGGCAATCGCACCATTGTGGTGAAGCGTTCCGATGGGGTCGACCTGGTGGTGCCGAATCACTATTTCATCGATCAGATCGTGGTGAATTGGACTCGAGAGGATGGCGCGGTTCGCGCGACACTGCAGGTTGGTGTGGCCTATGGGTCTCCGGTGACGGTCGTTCGCGATCTGCTTTTGAAGATCGCGAACGATAATGAACGGGTCCTCCAGGATCCGCGTCCGCCGGAGGTGCTGTTCTCTGATTTTGGTGACAGTGCCCTTGGCTTTGAGCTGCATTTTTGGTCGAACATTGTGCGCCCGATGGATCGCCGAAGGGTCATGTCCGAACTGCGCTTTGAAATCGACCGCTTGTTTAACGAGGCCGGTATCGTAATTTCATTCCCTCAGCGCGGGTGTTGGGGCAGCCACAACGAGGATATCACGATTGTTAAGACCGCAGCCTTTGTTCGGAGAC
>JBCCBL010000256.1:0-4516 GCA_039034055.1 Verrucomicrobiota bacterium
CTGGTCCGGTTGGAATCTCGGTTGGACTGCCACCATCGATTCATTTCCCCAAAAACCTTTGAAGGATCGGGCCATTGAAACAAGGGCAAGCCAAAGGTGCACTCAGTGATGAAGGTATCGCACGAAACCGGTTCCATTTGATGACAACTGCGATCGGCATGCACCTTGTAGTCTCCCGTTACTACGGTGACTCGCCCCGCGTGCTCAATACGCACCTGACCACTCCCCAACACATGACCGGCAGGGTGAAAACTCACCGTCACGTCACCGATTCGCCGTGGTTCACAATAGGCAACGCCTTCGACCAGAGCGCCCTTTCCGATCCTCTCAGTCAAAACCCCGACACCCACCTTTGCGGTCAAGTAAGCTTCTGATCCTGATCGGGCGTGATCCGAATGAGCGTGGGTAATCAGGGCCCTCTTCACCTTTTTCCAAGGATCGATATAAAAGTCTCCCAAGCTGCAATAGAGACCTTCAGGGCGCAACTCAACCAAGCCATTTCCCCACTTTTGCGTTGATTTGGTAGACATAGCCGACCTTATGGGAACGCTCTATCTTTCATATTGCAACACTCGTGGACCCTAAAAACTTTGTCATATTCTCCATCCCGTTCATTACAGCATTCATCGGTTGGTTGACCAATTGGGTCGCCATCAAGATGCTCTTCCGCCCCCAAAAACCCATAAAAATTCTCGGGATTTTTAGGTGGCAAGGGCTGATACCCAAGAGGCAACCGGCACTGGCAAAACAAGCCGCAGAGATCATCGAACGCGAACTCATCAGTAACCACAAAATTCGCGATGTGATCACTAAGGTCGATGTCGGACCCCAACTCAAAGTGGCCATTTCAACCCTCATTCGAGATCGCCTCGCCCCACGACTCCAAACCCTGCCCCTCGTCGGAAACTTCATCAACGAATCCGCAGTTGAATCACTGGAAACCATGGCCCACGAAGAGATTGTAACCGAGGCCCCGAAGCTCATGGAAAAGATTGCCGAGAATTTCGAGAATCAATTCGATGTCCGCTCCATGATTGAGGAACGCATCCAAGCCTTCGAGCTAGACAAACTGGAAGCCATTGTCATGGAAGTCGCACGCAAAGAGTTCAAAACCATCGAATACATCGGCGCAGCCCTCGGCTTCCTCGTAGGTTGCGCACAGGTTATCCTCCTACAAGTATTGTGAACGCGATCGGATACCGATCAAAAGGCTGAAAACAAATCGGTTGCTATTCAGATCGCTGCGTCCAACAGGACAAGGACTTCAACTCCGCCCTGCTCGAAGTTTCAGACGACTCCCTACTTAATGAGCATGAAGCAAAGTCCCATCATAAAAGTCGGGAACAGGGCGCCTAGCATCAATTTCAAAGGGGATACGCCCCCTTCAAAATACTTGCTCAGGATAGATTGACCTGCCGGGTTTGGCGCGTTTGCAATCACCGTCAATCCACCCCCGGTGACCGCTCCAGCAACCACCGCATATTGCAGTTCCTTCGCCGTAGCAAAAGAAGGGACCAATGAAGCGAGGTAGGTAATCGCCGCATTATCATTGAAAGCCGTCAAGAGCGTCGAGCCCAGGAACAGCGGTAGCTCTGACAAGGAACCCAGAACTGGCGCAATCCACCACTTTTGGAGCCCACCATGGGTCACCAAGCCAGCCAGGAAAAATCCAACCAGCATCGGAGTCTTCAATTCAACCTTAGTCTGGTAGGTCGCTGTCATATTAGTGAAGGCGATAAAGAAAAGGAAACCGCCAATAAACAAGGGAGGGTAATGCAGGTTGAAGACGGTCCATCCGATGAAAATCAAATGCACCAAAACAATCCAAAAGGGAACCGGCTCTTCGGTTTGCTCGTCAGCTGCAGCTGCTTTTGCGCTCAAGGCCTGCGCATTCAGTATTTTAAAATCTTTAGCAAAGACGGTAAAATAAATGGCATTGGATGCCACGATGCCGAGCACCGCTTTCCACCCGAAATTGGTAAACATAAAGGGCATGTTCCAATCCCAAGTTCCGGCAACCATGAGAACCGGAGGAGCCGCAAAGTGAGTCAAGGTGCCACCTACAGAGATGTTGACAAACAGAAGGCCCAAAGTCGCGTAGGCAAAACGAGGATTCGGTTTGAGATCGTAAAATGACTTTCCGAGCAAAATCGCAGCGATCGTCATTGCCGCTGGTTCGGTAATGAAGGATCCGAGAATCGGAGCAATTGTCAAAATACTCAACCACCAAGCCGACGGGCTACCCTTACCAAAATCGGCAACTTTTTTCAGACTCAGCTCGGCGAAATACATCACCGGGCGCGTCGAAGCAATCGCCATAATGATCACCACGAACATCGCTTCAGTGTAATTCACGGAATCCGGCGCGTAATGAAGGTATTGAGTGACCCCACCCCAGCCATGAAAGGCGGTTATGGCCACGATTAGAGGCACGACCCAAATTCCAAATATCGCTTCGACTTCACCGAGATAGTGGAACAGCTCACTGCGAAAGCTCACATCGTCCTTTGCATTCTTGTAAGGTTTGGCGGCAGCGGTAAGCCCCTTCTCTTTGATTTTTATCTCATGGTCGTGATGAAACTTATGGGCCATTTTCATGAACTTCCCGGCCATAAACGTATGCAAAATTGCCATTAAGAAAATGACCGTGGCAACCAGGTTAAACGGATCATGCTCGATTCGGTTTTTCAGTTTTCCGAAGACCGAATCAACATCATCATCCTGGTACTCCTCTAGACCAATGGGAAAGCCTGAACCGCCGTGGGCATCATGACTACCACCCCCGGCAGCACTCAGCGCCATGGGCAAAAAGAAGCAAAGAATCGTTATGAGAGGATAGAACTTTTTCATTGAAATCAGAAAATCGCTGAGAGCAGGTGCAGCACCAAGCCACACACCCCAAAAAACTTTTTCAACCCGAAACGAAAAAGTCTTAGCCTGATTTTTAACAAAAGACAGAGCAAACTGAAACCAGGAAGGCCGCAAATATCGGCTTGAAGCCAGATTCCACGCTTTAGAGAAAATAACGTAATCGAATGAAAAAGCTCGGGAATGGCTAAAGGCGAAAAAACCCAACATTGACATCTGATGCTAAGAAAATAACGTCGCAAATCATAAGAACGACACTTGATTTAGATCAACCCGTTATTGACGCGCTGAAGGCTCTTCAAAAGAAACAGGATCAGTTCGTAAGCAAAGTTGCAGCCTCGCTACTGGCGAAGGCCCTAAAGGATTCCCAAACAACCGACCCAGTCAACACGATGAAATGTAATAGCGACTCAATGGGAGCCCGCGTCGACACATCGGATAAAGAAGCCCTCAACCGGGTTCTAGATCAAGCATGAGTTACAGTATTGATGCAGATATCCTCCTCTACGACCGCAATCAAGAAGACAGCCATTTTGACTCTGCTAGTCGATTCATAAGCAAGCGCACGAACGACCCCGACCTCCTTTGCATGACGTGGCCCTCAATTATGGCCTATCAAAGGAATGCCAAACATGAATCGATATTCGAAAATCCCCTATCGCCGGAAATTGCTTGGAGCAACGTAGTCAATCTGCTCAATCGACCGAGAGCGACCCTCATACAGGAACGCGAAGGTTTCGCCGGCGCCTTCGAAACAACCCCTAGCGCACTTAAAGTTCGCGGAAATTTGAGGCCGGATGCGCCTGTTGCTACAATACTTCAACAGAACGGAGTGAAACGCATTTACACAGTCGACAGCGACTTTAGAAAATTCGAGTTTCTTGAGGTGATAAATCCGCTTTAACTGCGAAAACCTAAATACAAAACCCAACACAAATGCCTAAATTCGTAATACGCCCAACACCCCACTCCTCAATCCTAGTTTCCCGGACAACATTACTGGATAGCTGCAGCAGCGCGCCTAAATCCTCGCAAAACAAACTTCAAACTTCATCCTTGAAAAAATGAGAATCGTTTTCCTATCGATCCCCATCCTTGGGCTGCTATTCGCAATCGGCATGCAGATCTTCGACGCGATTCGCCCACAGCCCGAGCCGTCAATCAACCGTCCACTCGCTGAACTCATCAACCCCGAAATGCCGGGATGGACCGCCAAAGACCTCCCCCTCGCCGAAACCGAAGAAATGATCGCCCGCGTCGACGAAATCCTAGACTTCGATGACTACGTCTCACGCATCTACACTCGGGGCAACACCCAGCTTATCCTCTACGTAGCCTACTGGAAGCCAGGAAGTGCGCCAATAAAGCAAGCGCATGAGCATACACCAGATGTATGCTGGGTGGCAAACGGTTGGACCCCGACAAGACGCGAGCATCAAATCGACTTAGATAGAGCATTCGCGACAAACGCACATCCGGCGGAGTATCGCGTATTCAAAAAACAAGGACAGGAGCAAAGCGTCGTTTTTTGGCATGTAGTGGGTGACCGTACATACAGCAACCAACGCAGCGGACGAGGACTGGCAAACGACCAGTATAGCGTTTCTGGCAATTTTCTAAAGACTTTAACTGAATTTGGAATCAACCA
>JBCCBL010000257.1:0-4506 GCA_039034055.1 Verrucomicrobiota bacterium
GCGCCGAAGTCGATGGATCGGAACTGATTTACAAGCACGGGGATTTCGAATCGTATTACAAGAATCGCAGCGATGGTCTCGAGCATGGATTCACAATTTTCCGAGAGGTTTCCGAGTTCGTTGATGCAGAAACGGGCGATCTCGTAATTCCAATCGAGCTTTTGGGGGTTCGCGCTGAGAAACTCGATCCTACTTCCGAAAGGGGTGATTTACAGTTTGTCGACGCATCGGGAGAGGCGCTCATTGCTTACACGGGACTCAAAGTTTGGGACTCGACTGAGCGACTTCTCGCAGCGAGCATGAATCCGGTTGCCAATGGATTCGAAATCCGGGTAGGGACGCGGGAAGTCGAGTATCCTATATTTGTTGATCCACTTATCACTTCGTTAGAAAGTAAACTGGGGCCTTCGAACACCGGTAGTGGTGATATCAGTGACAATTTTGGCCTTTCTGTAAGCATTTTGGGAGATCTTGCAATCATGGGTGCTCCCAATGATGGAGACAATGGCTCCAACAGTGGAAGTGCCTACATTTTCCGGAACTCAGGAGGTGTGTGGATCGAGGAGCAGAAGATTTTTGCAGTAAATGGGGAGAGTAACGAATTTTTCGGGACATCGGTCGTCGCCTTCGCCAATCGTGTGCTGGTTGGGGCTCCAAACTCCGTGGATGCAAATAGCCGTGTAGGACATGTATTCAGTTTTGAATACGATGTGGATATCTGGGTACAGTCTGATATCCTTTCGCCAAACATCGGCGAGACTTTCGATGGCTTTGGGCGCACCATGAGTTCTTTCCAAGATATGGTCGCGATTGGAGCACCCGATGATGATGAAGGAGGTTCAGCATACCTTTTCGAATACGTGGATGATGAGTGGGGGCAGACCATCCGATTCGATGTACCGACCGAAGAGGGCGATCTATTCGGCCAGTCGCTCAGCCTGAGCGCCGATAGTGTTTTTGTCGGAGCGCCCAACGATGACGATGCTGGAAATGATGCGGGAAGCGTCTACGTTTTTGGCCTCATCAACAATCAGTGGGAATTCGTGGAAAAGATTACTGCGAGTGACGCATCAAGTGGCGATAATTTTGGCCAGTCCGTGAGTATCTCGGGAGCGCGCGCTTTGATTGGGGCCCTCGATGCAGGTGTCGAGGATGGTGGACGCGCATATGCGTTCTCTTTGGTTGAAGGATCTTGGACTGAAGATCAGATTCTTTCGGTGGCGAGCATTGTCGATCTTTCATTTTTCGGTCGCGCTGTCGCGCTCTCAAATACCCATGCGTTTATCGGCGCTTATGGGGAGGATGCTGTGTATGTATTCGAACTGTCGGGAGGTTCATGGGTCGAAATGCAAACATTGAGTGGTGTTGAAGATAGCAATTTTGGCTTCACCCTGAGCACCGATGCAGACGATCTCTTAATTGGGGCCCCTCTGGAAGATGCGCCGCGCACGGACAGTGGTCGCGCCTATGTTTATCAATTCGACGGTACGAGTTGGCTTGAGGATGCAACCCTGGATGCTGGAGACGGTGGCAACTCGATTTTCTTCGGATCATCTATTGGGATCGACGGTGATCTCGCGGCAGTGGGGGTTCCTGACGATCATGATAATGGCTTGGCTAGTGGTTCAGTCTATGTCTTTCGCAAAACGGGTGGCGACTGGCTTGAAGAGGATAAACTTCTGGCAAGCGATGGAGAAGCCTCGCATGAATTCGGGTATGCTGTCGCGGTTGACGCAAACACTATCCTAATCGGTGACCCGCTCGATAGCCTCGTCGACAATAACAACGGGAGTGCATATTTCTATACCTTTAGCAATGACGCTTGGTCTGAGCAGCAAAAAATAGTCGCGAGTGATGGCGCCGCGAATGATAATTTCGGTACATCCGTTGATATTTTTGAAGATACTGCTTTTGTCGGCGCACGCAGGTCGGATAGTGGTGCTCTGAATAGCGGAAGTGTTTACGTGTATTTAAGGAGCAACGACAATTGGACAGAATCGCAGATCCTGACAGCACCCGATGCTGCTGATAATGATGAATTTGGAGTGTCTGTAAGCGTTAGCGGTGGGTATGCGGCAATTGGATCGTATCGGGATGATCCATTGGGTTCGAACAGCGGGAGCGTTTATATTTATTCTGAAAGTGACAATACATGGGCCGGAATGGAAAAATTGACAGCAAGTGATGGTACCGAATTTGATGAGTTTGGGACATCCGTCGATATAGTCGGAAGTAATCTCGTCGTTGGGGCACCAAAGTATGATCCTGGCGGTAACCGCACTGGAGGCGTGTACTGGTTTACAGAAAGTTCAGGGGATTGGAGCGAGCAGCAAATTTTAACGGATTCACAAGGTGCCGCTTTTGATGATTTCGGAGCTTCTTTGAGTTTATCGGGAAATTTCCTGGCGGTTGGGGCTCCACTGGATGACTCCGATTCTTCGAACACAGGAAGTGTCGTGATATTCGAATTTTTGGCCGGAAGCTGGTCCGAAGCATATAAGGTTATGGCCCCTGATCCCTCGTCTAATGATCGGTTTGGGGAGGCAATTGCGCTGGATGGGACGGATCTTCTGGTCGGTGCTCCAAATACGACAGGCCTCGATGGCTTTGGTGGAGAATCTCGGTTCCAGGGATCTGTATATGCCTATACACTCGGGGATGGTTATACTCTGGTCATAGCCTCTGTCGGTCAAGGCACTACGAATCCACTGGGTACAGGAGGTCAATTATCCGGAGCCACTGTGAGTATTCACGCAACTGCGGATTTTGGATATCGTTTTGACGCCTGGTCTGGAGATTTCTCGGGCAGTGCCAATCCGCTCGAATTTTTGATGTCCCAGGATTACACGGTAATTGCAAACTTCGTTGAGGACACTAATGACGACGACGGTGATGGATTGAGCAATTTTAGTGAAGCTGTTGTCTTTAAGACCAACCCGAATGCCAAGGATAGTAACGGTGATGGGTTTGAAGACGGGGATCTGGTTGAGGCAAACTTTGATCCTGCTGTAGATTATGGAGAACTGAGGACTATAATCGAGTCTCAGCTTGAGGATGCTCGGGTCGGCTCCGTGATGGTCGATGTGGTGGATGGGAATGTTGTCCTGCGTCTTCAGATTGAACGGAGCGAAAACTTGGTCGATTGGACGGATGCACCTGAAGATCTCGTGGAATTTCAGATACCAATAAGTGAAGATCTTCAATTCTTTCGATTTGGGATCCCCTCTGGAAATCCTTAACTCACGCAGACTCGTCAAATCTATCAGCTTGCTAATAACGTTTACCCTGTTAGGAGTAATCGTCAGGTCAGCCTGAGGCGAAGGCATCCGCTGGTAGATTTATGCTGCTAGAGGAAAGTCCGGACACCATAGGGCAGCATTCCCTACGAAAGTGGGGGCTCTCTTTCGAGAGAGACGGCTAGTGTCACAGAAATTATACCGCCCTGAGCTTGTCGAGGGGTAAGGGTGAAATGGTGAGGTAAGAGCTCACCGCGCGTTTGGGTAACCGGCGTGGCAGGATAAACCCATTGCGGTGCAAGGCTAAATAGGGGATCCGGCGGCCCGTCGATCGATCCCGGGTAAGCCGCACCTCGCTCCGGCGAGGATCTCACCTACGTGAGATAGATAAATGGATGCTCGCGACATAATCCGGCTTATATCGCCCCAGGCTGACCCTTTTTTCACTCCACGGGCACCAGCCGGATGATGCGGCCTGGTTGTTCGACCAGGACCCAGAGATTGCCATCGGGTCCCGTTTCTACGTCGCGAAAACGGCCGAGATCTTCCAAAAGATCCTCCTCAGAAACGACCTGATTTTTGTCATCAAGTTCGAGGCGGATGATTTTTTGAGCCCGCAGATTGGCGATGAAAAATTGGTTTTTCCAGGCGGGGAAGGTGTCTCCTGAGTAGATTGCCATTCCGCACGGGGCGGGAGAGGGGTCCCAGTATTTGACGGGCTGCTCCATGCCCGGCATTTCTGTTTTGTCGGAAATGGGAGTCCCACTGTAATTGATGCCGTAGGTGATCACTGGCCACCCATAGTTCAGGCCCTTTCCGATTAAGTTGAGTTCGTCGCCCCCTTTGGGACCGTGTTCGATTGCCCAAATTTCTCCTGTCTCTGGGTGCACGGCCATCCCCTGTGGGTTTCGGTGCCCGTAGCTCCAGATTCCCGGATAGGCTCCCTCAACGCCCAAGAACGGGTTGTCTTTGGGAACGCGACCATCGTCGTGAAGGCGGAAAATACTCCCGTGGGGCACGGTGAGGTCCTGTGCTTTGTCCTGCTCTCTTCGATCTCCGATTGCGATGTAAAGATATCCGGCCCGGTCAAAAACAGTGCGGGTTCCCCAATGAATCCCGCCGCGCCCGAAGTGGTCGGGATCGGTGATTTCATAAATGGTTTGAGTTTCAGTGAGAGAGCGGGTTTCGCGATCGAGCTTAGCCCTGATGAGGGCAGTCATCCCGCGCTTGTTGTCATCAGGGTCTGACTTCGAGAAGGAGATATATATCC